>NZ_JBFUHV010000020.1:0-164761 GCF_056402215.1 Rhodococcus sp. P4_B6
GGTACGGGACGGGCGGACGGTGGCCGCGCGGTCCGTACCGGACGGTGTGACCGGCGCGGCCGCGGCGGGAACTTCGACGAACATCACTGCACCGCGGCGGTGGTGAGCTCTGCGATGGACTCCCGGATCTCGTCGGCACTCATCTCGTACACGGTGGGCGACACCTCCAGCGGGACCACGGTGTGCAGGACTCGGTCCCGGTAGACGTGCACCATGTTGAACCCCTGGGCGCCGTCCAGGCCGCGGAGTCCGCCCTGGTCGACGAGCAGATCCTGCGTGTAACAGGTTGCGGACGCCACCGAGACGGGGATCCCGGCGAACGTGCACGTCGTCGAATAGTGCAGGTGGCCGGCGAGGATGCCGCGGACGTCGGTGCCCGCGAGCACCGTCTCGAGCCGATGCTGATCCTGCAGTTCCACCTGCTCCATGGCAGTCAGCAGGCTCGGCACCGGGGGGTGGTGCAGCGCGAGCAGGGTACCGTGCGGCGCGGGCTCCGCGAGCACCTCGGTGAGCCACGCGAGTTGCTCGTCGCTGATCAGGCCGTGATGGAACCCGGGAACCGTGCTGTCCAGCACGATGATCCGCAGCCCGTTCACGTCGACGACTGCGTCGACCGAGTCCTGCGTGGGTTCGGCGTCGAGCAGGCCGCTCCGGAAGGCCGGGCGGGCGTCGTGATTGCCCATCACCCAGATCACCTTCGCGCCGAGACGCTCCGCGGCGGGCTCGACGATCCGGCGCAACCGCACGTACGCCTCCGGGTCGCCCATGTCGGCGAGGTCGCCGGTGAACACGATGGCCTCGGGGCGCTGCCCGGTCTTCTCGAGCCGCTCGAACAGCCGGGAGAGGTTGGCGTCGCTGTTAACGCAGTCGTGCAGCAGGTCACCGTCGGTGACGAAGTGGGTGTCGCTCAGATGCAGGATGTAGTGGTCGGGTTCGCTGTACTGGGACATGTCGGTGGTTCTCCTCGGGAAAAGTGGGTCAGGCGACGAGCGCGGCACGCAGGTCGTCGAGTTCGGCCGCGGTCATGCCGTGGGCCAGCAGGTACTCGCGGACGCCGCCGTGCGAGTCGGTGATCGACTCCAGCGTCGCGTGCATGAGTGCCGCAGGGCTGGCATTGATCACGTGGTGGTCGATACCGTCGGGAAGACCGCGGGTGCGCATCTTCTCGATCATCATGGCGGTCCAGTCCCCGGCCAGCAGGATCTCCGTCATGGCGTAGTCCGCGACGATGTCCCGTTTGTCGACGCCGACGGCCGCCAGCGTCAATGCGACGACGATCCCGGTGCGGTCCTTGCCCGCGGTGCAGTGCACGATCGTGGGGTCGTCACCCGAGGCAGCGATGGCGCGGACCGCCCTGGTCAGGCGGGCGCCGTACCGCCCGACCATCTCCCGGTACACGACGGCGAGATCGAAGTTCACGTTGTCGAGATCGAGGGTGCCCTCGTAGACGGGCAGGTGCAGAACGCGGTGTCCGACCCCGGTGAGCGCGCTGGGGGCCTCGTCGAGTTCCTGCTGTTCGCGCAGGTCGATGACCAGGGCCAGGCTTCGCTCACGGAGGGCGACGCGTGCCGCGTCGTCGAGTCGGTGCAGGGCATCCGAGCGGAACAGCTTGTTCCACTTGGTCGCGGTCCCGGGGCCGGCGGCGAAGCCGCCGAGGTCACGGAAGTTGTAGGTGCCGGTCAGGTTCAGGCGTCGATGGTTAGCCGGCGCCGGCAGGGTGCTGGTCATGATCGGTGGTCTCGTTCTTCTCGAGGAAAGGTGGCTACTTGATGAGTTCCTGCACGCGCTGCTGCGCGGCCGCCATGGTGGGCGCGGGGTCCTTGCCGTAGAAGACGGAATCCTCGATCGCCTGGCCGAGGATGTCGTCGGCCTGCACGTAGCTGTTGCCGGGGTAGGACTTCCACGGCTCGAGCCGATCGAGCTGGCTCAGGTTGGGGGCGAGAAGCGGATTGCCGTCGGCCCACGATTTCAAGGCTGCGGGGTCCTGGGTGAGGGACGGGCGCAGCGGCAGGTAACCGATCTTGCTGGAGATCTGGGTGTAGGCGTGGTCGCTCGTCATGAATTTGATGAACTCCCATGCCGCCCGCTGCTTCGCAGGGTCCTGGGAGAAGGTGAACAGTGCCGACCCGGAGTTGGTGGGCACCGCCTGCCGTCCCTCGAACGCCGGCATCGGGGCTGCGCGCAGCTCCCAGCCGCCCGTCGTCGCCGCTTTCATGAACATGCCTTGCACGGCCGACGTCTGCAACTGGATGGCGACATCGCCCTTGGCGAAGCTCTCGGCTTGCGCCGCCGAGCTGATGTTGGCGAGCACGCCGCCGTCGTACAGCTGCCGAAGCATCGCCACCGCCGACACGGCCTCGGGTTCACCGAATTCGATGGTCGCGCGGTCCTGCGACAGCACGTCGCCACCCGCCGAACGGAACAGCGCCTGCATGCACCAGTTGCCGCCCTTCACCGAGCACGACACCGACAGTGCGGGCTTGCCCGTCGCCGCGGTGACGGCCTTGGCGGCGGCGGCCACCTTCGGCCAGGTGGACAGGTCGACGTCGGCGGGCAGGCCCGCCTTGCCCAGCACGGTCGCGTTGTAGAACAGGGTGGGTGTGGAGAACACGTAGGGAATGCCGTAGGTTTCGCCGTTCCAGTCGGCGAGCGTCGCCGCCCGCGGGTGGAACGGGTGCGCGCCGGCGAAGTTCGCCTGGACGGCATCCCTGCCTGCCACAGCGTCGAGGGACTTCGCGCCGAGCTGGTTGACGGCGAAGTCGAGGGTGTCGAAGGTCAGCTGGGCGACGTCGGGCGGCGAGCCGGCCAGCATCTGGGTCTGGACGCTGCTCGCCGTGCCCGAACCCACGGTGCCGCCGCCCTGCGGCGGCTGTCCCTTCACGTGGATGTTCGGGTGCTCGGACTCGAAGTCGGCGATCAGCCCGTTGATGGTGTCGGACCACAGGCCTGCCTGTGCCAGGTTGTAGGACTCGAAGACGATGTCCACCTGCTGGTTCGGGTCGAGTTCGGGCACCGGCTGATCGCTGCCCCCTGGCCCGGCGGCAGCCCCGCCGGTGGCACAACCGACCAGGGTGGCCATGGCCACGGCCGCCACCAGGACGGCCGAGAATTTCGATCTACGCATCGCGCTGCTCCTGTTGCAGAAAGGGTGTCGGGAGTTGGGGCCCACGGCGGAGTGGCCGGTGGGCCGGGTCGATCACGTTCGAGTTACACGGAGCCCATCACGCTGACTCCGTCGCGAAAATTGCTGAGGTAGAACGACTTGTCGCGAGATCGCTGCCGAGCTCCGCTTCGGCGGACTCCGGAACCCACTCGAGACGCCGTCCGGTCGCGCGGTCGAACAGGTGCAGGTGCGCAGGGTCGGCGGTGAGGACGGCGGATCGGTGCGGGCGCAACGCGATCGGCCGCGGTGCCCGCACACAGATGGTGGACCCACCCACCTCGCAGTAGGCGACCTGCTCGCTGCCGAGGTTCTCGACGGAGCTCACGTCCACCGACAGTCGCACCGGCATGTCGGCGCCCGGGACTGCCATCCGGAGGTGTTCGGGGCGGATCCCCAGGACGATGTCGCGGCCCTCGGTCTGCCCCGGCCACAGCGACGCGTGGACGCCGTCCGTGGCGGCGACAACGGCGCCGCCGACGGTGCGGACCCGGGCGTCGATCAGGTTCATGGCCGGGCTGCCGAGGAAGCCGGCGACGAACACCGACGCCGGCCTGTCATAGACGTCCTCCGGCGTGCCGAGTTGTTCGAGGGCACCGTTGTTCAGCAGGGCGATCCGGGTCGCCATCGTCATCGCCTCCACCTGGTCGTGGGTGACGTACACGAAGGTCGCACCGAGACGCCGGTGGAGTTCGGTCAGTTCGCGGCGGGTCGCGGTCCGCAGTTTGGCGTCCAGGTTCGACAGCGGCTCGTCCATGAGAAATGCCTTGGGATTGCGGACGATGGCGCGGCCGACGGCCACGCGCTGCCGCTGTCCGCCGGACAGTTCCTTCGGCTTGCGGCCCAGGAGGTGAGCGATGTCGAGTTGCTGCGCGACAGTGTCGACGCGTTCGGCGGCGTCCGCTTTGCGCATCTTCTTCACCCGCAGCGGGAACGCGAGGTTCTTCGCGACGCTGAGATGGGGATACAGGGCGTAGTTCTGGAACACCATCGCCACGTCCCGCCTCCGCGCCGGCGCCATTGTGATGTCCTCGTCGTCGAGGAGGATCCGGCCGCTGGTGGGTTCGAGCAGGCCCGCGAGCATCCGCAGCAAGGTGGTCTTCCCGCAGCCGCTGGGCCCGAGTAGGACCAGGAAGTCGCCGTCCCGGATGTCGAGGTCGATGTTGTCGACGGCGGTGACGTTCGCAAATGTGCGACTCAGGTTCTCGATCCGAATCCTGCCCATGGCCTTCTCCCGATGAAATGCTGTTACCCGATCACGTTGAATCGGGAATTTTGGTTTCAGCGGAAGTTAGCCAGGCTAAAGTGAACGCGGGCCGAACGGGCCGCCAAGCATCGGTAATGCTTGGCGCAACGTCCGGCCGATCACGGATTGATCAGCGGCACAATCTGCTTGAACGTCGCCGCCGCCGCCTCCTCCGAACCGCCACGAGCACGGCAGACCGCGATCTGCAGCCCGATCAGGAACGCCACCTGAACCACCGGCGACATCTCGCCCGGCCCGGTCCACGGCCCGCTGCCGCCCCCGACGACCAGTCCGATGTCGGACAGCTCCACGAGTGTCGACCGGGCGTAGCTGGTCACGCCGATCACCGTGGCACCTGCCGCCCGTGCCGCCTCGGCCGGCCGCAGCGTGACCTGGTTCAGTCCGCTGCCGCTGATCGCGAGCAGCACGTCGCGCGAGGTGAGGTGCCCCGCTGTCAGCTGCTGGATTACCGCGTCGGCCGGCGCCTCTGCGGGCCGGCCGTTGGCGAGGAACCTGATCGCGACGGCCGCCGCGGACGGGCCCGAACCGCCGTTGCCCACGACGAGCACCCGGTCGGCGGACGCCAGCGCATGGACCGCCTGCTCGAAGGACTCGTCTTCGAGAGGTGCGAGTGCACCGGTGAGGTCGTTGGCAAATTCGGTGAACACGGCTCGGAGCAGCCCGGCTCCGGACTGTGCGCCCGGTTCCGCATCCGTCGTCGGCGTGTCCGCGGCACCGAGGTCACGCAACAGCAGCATCCGCAGGTGCTGGAACCCCTTGAATCCGAGGTTCTGGCACGCCCGGACCACGGTGGCGTTCGACGTCCCCGCGTGTTCCGCGACGTCGGCTGCCGACCACCACGCCACGTCCCGGGGGCGCTCCACGCACACGTCCGCCACTCGGCGCTCGCTCGGCGCGAGCTTGGGCGCGACGGCGCGGATGGCGGCCAGGGTGGCACCGACGGGCGGATCGACCAGTGACGTACTCATGCCCTTGAATAGCACACGGTGGTGAACGCCGGGAGCGACCGGACTGCGGTGCCGGCGCCGCCGAAACACGTGGGCGAAGCGCACCTCACGTCGGTGGGGGTCGCCTATCTCACACTCACGCAAGTTCAACTTTCAACTTTAGTCGTGTGAAGATCGAGTGACACGGAGGTCGCGAAGTGGAGTGGCCCCGGAAATTCCCAGGGGAGAGGACGACCATGTCCGTAGACGAAGAGCGACGTCAGGTCGAGTTGGTCGTCGACCGGCTTGCCGTGGAGCACGCCGGCGTCCCACGACACACGGTCGAGCAGATTGTGCACGACGTGCATGCGGCCTTCGACGTGGGGGTGGTGCGCGATTTCGTTCCGCTGCTGGTCGAACGGTCCGCGAAGCGGAAGATCGCCGCTCTCACCAGTTTCTGACGCACGATCTCCGCGCTGTCACGGGTGCAGCGGTGCCTGCAGGATGGCGGTGTCGTCGCCGGGTGCGCTGACGCCGAGCATGGTGGCGTCGGACATCGGAAGCGCCACGGCGAGGTTCATCGACATCTTCCGGTCGCCGCCGGCGATGAAACTTCCTGCGTTCATGCGACTTCCGTCGGGTCGTTGCAGCCAGACGTTGTACGTGCTGCCCTGGGGGAGTCCGGTGACGTCGAGGCTGATCCCGGTTCCCCAGGCGCGGTTCTCCACCCGAGCGGACGCCTCCACACCAGCGGCGGGCGCGGTGAAGGCCACCGGCTGTCCGGGCGGGGCGCTCGGGACGAGGGTGCGGAGGAAGAATCCACCGGTGAGCAGGCCGAGAGCGGTGACGGCGGCCGCGGCGACGACCGCGATCCGGCGGTGACGTTGCCGGCTGCGTTCGCGGTCGAGCGTCGCGAGGATCGTGCCGGGCAGTGCGGGGGACGGCGCCGGCGGCGGCTCGAGGAGCCGGTCGGGGTCCGCCTGCCCCAGGACCGAGGCCACCGGGGTCAGCTGGATCAACTCGGCCCGGCAATCCGGGCATCCGTCCAGGTGGGCGCGTAGCGCCACGGCTTCGTGGTCGTCGAGGCGCCCGAGCGCGTACATGCCCAGCAAGGTGTGCATCTGTCGGCAGCGATCACTGGTCACCGTGCCACCCCATTTCTTCCAGTACGAGTTTGAGCGCCTTCAGCCCGTAGTACACCCGACTGCGCACGGTGCCCACGGGGATGCCGAGTTCGGCTGCGACCTCGCTGGTGGGCCGGTCGCGCAAATGAATCTCGACGAGTACGACGCGGTGCTGTTCGGACAGTCGCCGCAGGGCCTCCTCGACCTGCAGTCCCACCAGCAACTGTTCCAGCGGGCGCTCGGGCACGGGAACGTCGGGTGGCTCGGTGTCGGCGAGCTGTGGCCGGGAGGCCCGCGCCCGGCTCGCGTCGATCACCACGTTGCGGCAGATGGCATACAGCCAGGTCCGGACGGTGGAACGCTGCGGGTCGAACCGGTCCGCGCCGCGCCAGGCGCGGAGGAACGTCTCCTGCACCACTTCCTCCGCGCGTCCCCGGTCTCCGAGTGAGCGGTAGGCGAGGGCGAACAGTTCGCCGGCGTGATCGTCGTAGACGGTCCGCAACACCGCGTTGTCGGCCAAATTCCCGACCGACTCCTCCGCCCGCTTGCGCGACATGCGTAGCCGCACGACCTCACCTCCTGCAACACCGGAAATGTCGTCGGCCCGTCCGACGTCCGCCAGGGTGTACGGACGTGAGTGCCGCGGCGTTCACCGTCGATTCTCACACCAGCGTCTTCGTGAAAGTTCGCGGCCGTCGTGAACGCGGCCGGCCGGCGGTCCGTACTCCCCGGCGTCGTCCGCGATCGGCGGGCGGAAACAGAGGAGAACGGAGATCTGATGATCGCGAAGCACACGATTATCGCGGTGGCCTGCGCGGGCGCTGCGGTTGCCCTGATGTCGGGCTGCAGCCAGGCGACCGAGGCCCCGGCCGCTGCGGCGGATGCGCCGACGACCGCTGCCCCGGACACAGCGCCGGCGACCGGCGCATCGGATGCGGCGACGACGCTCGGCGCGCGGGAGACCGCGCTCGGCACCGTGCTGACCGACGGTGACGGCTTCACGCTCTACCGCTTCGACGAGGACACAGCCGACCTGGTGCGGTGCGTGGGCCCGTGTGCCGAGATCTGGCCGCCGACGCCCGGCACACCGTCGCCCCACCCGGACGCCGTCCTGCCGGGCACGGTGGGCACCACGACGCGCCCGGACGGCGTCGAGCAGGCCACTTATGACGGTCATCCTCTCTACCGGTTCGCAAAGGACTCCGCCCCGGGGCTGACGAGCGGCGACGGGGTCAAGGGCACGTGGCACGTGGTAACGGTCGATGCCGCGCACGGGTGACGGCCACGAACCCTCCGTCGGTGGTCGTTCGGGCGCTACCGTCACCCGGCGCAGCGCCCTGATCGGTCTGGCGGCGGTCGGTGCGATCGCCGCCGTGGACGTCGGCGGGTTCCTGTTCGCCGGCGGCCGGCTGACCCCGCACACCGTCACCCCGTCGCGGTTCGTCGATCGATTCGAGCAGGTCTTCGGCCGGCACGAGGGGTTCCGGCGCAACCACGCGAAGGGGGTGAGTGCCACCGGGTGGTTCACGGCGACCGGTGCGGGGTCCGCGGTGTCCACGGCGAGCGTCTTCCGGGCCGGCGGCCGCTACCCGGTCACCGGACGGTTCTCGTTATCGGGTGGGTTGCCTACCGCTGCCGACGCCGTCGACACCGTGCGCGGTCTGGGGTTGGTGTTCCGGTTGCCCGGGGGAGAGCAGTGGCGGACCGCGATGATCGACAGTCCGGTGTTCCCCGACCGCACGCCGGACGGTTTCCGTGATCGGCTGCTCGCCTCGAAGAAGGTCCCGGGCACCGGCAAACCCGATCCGGCCGCGATGGCCTCGTTCCTGGCACGCCATCCCGAGACAGCGGCGGCGATGGACATCATCCGGCGACAGCCTCGCACTTCCGGATTCGGGGACAGCACATTTCACGGGCTCAATGCGTTCCGGTGCACCGACCGATCCGGCGCCACGGTTCCGGTGCGCTGGAGGCTGGTGCCGGAGCAGCCCGTCCGGCATCCCGGCACCGAGGAGGGCGCCGGCCGCGACTACCTGTTCGACGCCCTCCTCCGCGAGGTCACGCGAGGACCCCTGCGCTGGCGGATGATCCTCACGCTCGGGGAGGCGGGGGACCCGACGGACGATGCCACCAGACCGTGGCCGGCAGGCAGGAAGTCCCTCGACGTCGGCACGCTGACCGTCGACGCGATCGACACCGAAGCACCGGGCAACGCGCGGGACGTCAACTTCGATCCGCTGGTACTGCCGAACGGCATTGCACCGTCGGATGATCCATTGCTCAGTGCACGGTCCGCGGTCTACGCGGAATCGTTCAACCGACGGTCCGGTGAGCCGAAATCGCCGAGTCGAGTCAACGTTTCGGAGGTGCCCGATGAGCGATAGCCGGACCGAGCGGCCGACCCGGTATGCGTTCACGTCGCGGTTGCTGCACTGGACGATGGCGATCCTGGTGATCGCCCAACTCTTCCTCGGCGTCGCGATGGTGGCGTCGTTGGACGCCTACCACCTGTTGCGGACGGTGCATCAGCCGCTGGGGTTCGCGATCCTCGTCCTCGCGGTCGTGCGCATCGGCAACCGGATCCTCCACCGGCCGCCGCCGTCCGCCGGGATGCGGCCCGCCGAGCGGATGGTCGCGACCGGGTCGGAATACGTGCTCTACGGACTCCTGGTGCTGCAACCGGTCACCGGGTGGGCGATGCTGTCGGCGGGCGGGTTCCCGATCGCCCTCACCGCGCAGCTGAGTCTGCCCGCGATCGCTCCCCGCGATCCGGATCTGTACGCAGTGTTGCGGCAATCCCATACCGTGCTCGGGTACCTGCTGTTCGCCGCGTTCACCGCGCACCTGTGTGCCGTCCTGTTCCACACGTTCGTCCTGCGTGACCGGATTCTCGGCCGGATGACGATGGGGCGCCGAGCCCGGCCCACCCAGCCGCCGCAACGACAAGATCAAGAGTTCAGGGTTTCCTGAATACAGGGATCGCTGTATCRTCGGGGCATGGAGATGTTGATCCATCGCGACGCGCTGTCCCGGTTCGGCTACGCGCTGTCGGACACGACGCGCACGCAGATCCTGCTGAGCCTGCGGTCGGGGCCCGGGTATCCGTCCGAACTGGCCGAACAGATCGGGGTGTCGCGCCAGATCCTGTCGAATCACCTGGCCTGCCTGCGTGGTTGCGGCCTCGTCGTCGCGGCGCCGGAGGGGCGGCGCACGCGGTACGAACTGGCGGATCCGCGGATCGGGCGCGCGCTCGACGACCTGATCGGCCTGGTGCTGGCCGTCGATCCGTCCTGCTGCCCGGACGCCGAGACTGACGGATGCTGCTGATGGCGTCGGAACTCGGAATGCCCGCCACGCGTCCGGCTCTCACCGCGGGGCGGCGGCAGGTCCTGGGGCGGCGGATCCGGTGGTTCGTGGCCGCGACGATCAGCTACAACGTGCTCGAGGCGATCATCGCGCTGAGCGAGGGTGCGCGGGTGTCGTCGACCGCGCTGATCGGGTTCGGTCTCGACTCGGTCATCGAGGTGTCCTCCGCGGCGGCCGTCGCCTGGCAATTCGCAGGCAAGGACCCGGAATCGCGGGAGCGGGTGACGCTGCGGATCATCGCGTTCTCGTTCTTCGCGTTGGCCGCGTACGTCACGGTCGACGCCACCCGATCCCTCTTCGGCATCGGCGAGGCGGAGCACTCGGTCGTCGGGATCACGCTGGCGGCAGTCAGTCTCGCGATCATGCCGGTGCTGTCGTGGGCACAGCGGCGCGCGGGGCGCGAACTCGGTTCCCTCTCGGCCGTCGCCGATTCCAAACAGACCCTGCTGTGCACTTACCTGTCCGCCGTCCTGCTGGTCGGCCTGCTGCTCAACTCTCTGCTCGGGTGGTCCTGGGCCGACCCGATCGCCGCCCTGGTCATCGCCGCGATCGCGGTCAAGGAGGGAATCAACGCGTGGCAGGGCGAGACCTGTTGCCCGGCGCCGGTCACCACCTCCGGCGCCGGTCCTGCCTGCGACTGCTGCGACGACTGAAAGGACCCGACGACCGCGTCACTTCCCCCCGACGATGCCGCTGTCGAGGAGTTTGGCGACGTCGGAGTCGGAGCTGCCGAGGAGGTCGCGGAGGACGCTGCCGGTGTCGTCGCCGACGGCGGAGGCGGGTGCCACGGTGGCGTGGTGTCCGTCGAAGGATGCCGGGTGGCCGGAGGCGAGGTAGGTGCCGATCCGCGGCTGTTCGAGGGGGGTGAACATCGGGTTGCTTTCGAGTTCGCCGGATTTCACGAGTTCCTCGAACGTGCGGTAGCGCTCGGCGAGGACGGACGTCTTCGAGAGTGCTTCGGCCACTTCGGCCGCGGTGTGTTCGCGGAACCAGCGGGTGAACAGTGCGGTGAGGACGTCGCGGTGGGTGAAGCGATCGGCTTCGCGCGCGAAGTCGGCGTCGAGTGCGGTGGCGAGTGCCTCCACCGCGGCGGTGGTTCCGGTGACGGCAACGAGGTCGCGGAAGTGCCGCGGGGTGAGGGCCACGATCATGAACCGGGCACCGTCACTGGTGGTGAAATCCGTTCCGTACGTGCCGTAGACGGAGTTGCCGGTCCCTTGCCTGCCGGTGCCGTTGATCTGCACCTCGGTGAGGTATCCGAGGGTGCCGGCGGTGGCGAGCGCGACGTCCTCGAGCGGCAGGGAGATGCGGGTGCCCTCGCCGGTGGCGTCGCGGTGGCGGGCCGCGGCGGCGACGGCCAGCGCGGCGTACAGCCCGCACGCCACGTCCCAGGCGGGGAGGACGTGGTTGACGACCCCGGCATGATCGGCGGGACCGGTGATGGACGGGAAACCGAGCCCGGCGTTGACCGTGTAGTCGACGCCGGGGGAACCATCACGGCCACCGAGGATTTCGAGGGTGATGACGTCGGAGCGGAGAGCATGCAGTGTGTCGTGGGCGAGCCAGTCACGACCTCCCGCGTTGGTGACGAGAATTCCGCCGCCCGCGCCGGGGGCCGCGACCAGTTGCTGGACGAGCCGCTGCCCCTCGGGGTTGCGCATGTCGACGGCCACGGACCGCTTGCCGCGGTTGAGTCCGGTCCAGTAGATGCTCTCGCCGTCGCCCGTGATCGGCCAGCGGTTGTAGTCGGCGGCGCCGCCGATGGGGTCGATCCGGATGACCTCGGCCCCCAGCTGGGACAGGGTCAGTCCGCACAGGGGGGACGCGATGAAACTGGAGACCTCGACGATCCGAAGTCCGGCAAGGGGAGTGTGGGCGGTCACGAGAGATGCTCCTTGAGGGTGGAGGTCAGGCCATGAGGGCGGTGAAGCGCCAGTCGAGGACGGGGACGTCGGACGCTGTGGCGTTGTGCGCGAACACCAGTGAACGCAGATGCAGTATTCCGCCGCCGCCGGGCAACTCCTCGGCGCTCTCGATTTCGAGTTCGCTGGTGAGGGTGTCGCCCTCGTGGACGGGACCGGTGTGGTCGCAGGACTTCCAGCCCAGGACCGTGACGAGGTTCGGCAGGGCGCGCGTGGCCTGCCCGAGCGCGATGCCGATGGTGTGCCCGCCGTAGACCAGTCGTCCGTCGGCGCCGACTCGTTCGTCGTGGTGGGTTGCCGCGATGTTGAGGGTGAGGCGCGCCAGTTCGGGGGCGCTCGACACCACGTCGCCGCTGCTCCGCAGCACGGATCCGGCGAGGTCGGCCGAGAAGTGCTGCCCCGGAACCTTGTCGCGGTAGCGGGCGAGGTCCCAGCCCTCGGGGGCGGCGAACGACTGCTCCGACTGCGGCCCGATCGCGGACAGGTCGTCGGACTTGCGGACGCGGTCCTCGTCGGGGTTCGCGCTCAACGGGAGCATCGCGCAGCGGTAGAAGTCGAGGACGGTGCGGCCGTCCTGGTCGGTGGACGTCATCCGCAGAGCCGCCAGACCGGTGGGTTTGCGTCCCGGTTTCGCCGAGTTCTCCCGCAGTCCCACCACTTCGGTGCGCGTGTAGAGCGTATCGCCGAGATGCGGGAAGTGATGGAAGCGGAGGCCGCGGTAGAACAGGTTGGCCTTCACGTGGTGAGTGGCCAGCGTGGACTGTCCGATGGCGACGTCGGTGACGAGGCCGGGGTTTGCGACGGCGTCCGCGGACCCGGTGACGGCCCGGGACAGGTGCGCGTCGAGGGGCAGCCGCAGGCGGTCGCCGAGGATGGCTTGATGGGCGGCGGCGAGGCCGCTGGTGAGGGTGACGGCGGGGGCGGTGTCGAATTCCTGCCCGACCTCGAGTTCGTCGAAGTACGGGCCACCGACATACGTCTGCGTGATCGTCACTGTGCACCTACCTGGGCGAGAACGCGTCGTGCCGCGACTGCGACGGCCTCGTCGAGCATCTGCCCGTCGAGTTGCGCCGCCCCGGCGCCCGCTGCCTCGGCGGCAGCGAGTGCGTCGATCACGCGTCGCGCGTCCTCGACCGCGGTGTCGGTGGGGGTGAAGGCCGCAGCGGCGGACTCGACCTGCGCGGGATGGATGACCCATTTTCCGTCGAATCCGAGCGCGCTCGTCCACGCGGCCGAGTGGCGGAAGGCGTCGTCGTCGGCGATGCCGAGGAACGGGCCGTCGATCGCCTGGATGCCGGCGGCGCGGGCGGCGACGAGGATGCCGTCCTGGATCGCGAGCCAGTGTTCGGGGAGGGCGGTTCGGGATCGGCCGAGGGCCGCCCCGAGGTCGGCGTAGCCGATGATGACGGACTCGAGTCGGTCGACGGCGCGGGTGATGTCGGCGATGTTCTGCACGCCGACCGGGGTTTCGACGAGAGCCTGCAACCCGATGTCGGTACCGGCGAGAGCGTGATCGGCGCGGACCAGATCCTGCGCCGTCTCCACCTTGGGAACCACGATGCTCGTGAGCGCGGCGCCGAGGGAGGCGCACAGGGCGAGGTCGTCCTCCGCCCACGGCGTGGTCAGCGCGTTGATGCGGACCGCGACGGCCCGGGAGCCGTCCGATTCGAGCACGAGGCGGCGCACGAGGTCGCGGGCCTCGGCCTTCTTGGCGGAGGCGACGGCGTCTTCGAGGTCGAGGACCACCTCGTCGGCGGTCGACCGGAGCGCTTTGAGGGCCTTGCGCTCGTCGGATCCGGGGGCCACCAGAACGGCGCGCCTGCGGGTGAGGTTCTGCACGATGCTTCATTCCTAGGGTCCGGGAGCCCGGGTCGGGCTGGATATGTACGGCCAGCCTGATGCGGCTGCGCTGCTGATGCTGGCAGCGACGCAGCGGTCATGTCAAGACCGATCGTTGACTTTAGGCAGACATTGTCGGATTATGGCCGTACAAATGTTGTGGAAAGTGTGAGGTGGATTCATGGCCAAGCTGAACGAGGAAGAGGCGTACCTGGTAGAGACGGTGCGCGCGTTCATCGATCGCGACGTGAAGCCGACGGTGCAGGCGGTGGAACACGCCAACGAGTACCCCGAGAAGTGGATCGAGCAGATGAAGCAGATCGGGATCTACGGTCTGGCGGTCCCGGAGGAGTACGGCGGATCACCGGTGTCGATGCCCTGCTACGCGCAGGTGACGCAGGAACTGGCCCGCGGATGGATGAGCCTCGCCGGTGCGATGGGCGGGCACACCGTCGTCGCGAAACTGCTGTCGCTGTACGGCACGGAGGAGCAGAAGCAGCAGTACCTGCCGAAGATGGCGACCGGCGAGATCCGGGCCACCATGGCACTGACCGAGCCCGGCGGTGGCTCGGATCTGCAGGCCATGTCCACCAACGCCAAGGCGGACGGTGACGACCTGGTGATCACCGGTTCCAAGACCTGGATCTCCAACGCCCGTCGGTCGGGGCTGATCGCGTTGCTCTGCAAGACCGACCCGCAGGCGACCCCCAAGCACAGGGGCATCTCCATCGTCCTGGTCGAGCACGGCCCCGGTCTGACGGTGTCGCGGGATCTGCCGAAGCTCGGCTACAAGGGCGTCGAGACGTGTGAGCTGTCGTTCGACGGGTACCGTGCCCCCGCGTCCGCGATCCTCGGTGGCACCCCGGGCCAGGGGTTCGGCCAGATGATGAAGGGCCTGGAGACGGGACGTATCCAGGTGGCGTGCCGGGCGCTGGGTGTGGCCACGGCGGCGCTCGAGGATTCCCTCGCCTACGCGCAGCAGCGGGAGAGCTTCGGTCAGCCGATCTGGAAGCACCAGTCGATCGGCAACTACCTCGCCGACATGGCGACCAAGCTGACCGCGGCCCGGCAGCTGACCTGGCACGCGGCGGAGCAGTACGACAGCGGCGACCGGTGCGACATGGAGGCGGGCATGGCGAAGCTGTACGCGTCCGAGGTGGCGATGGACATCGCCCTCAACGCCGTCCGTATCCACGGTGGCTACGGCTATTCCACCGAGTACGACGTGGAGCGCTACTTCCGGGACGCCCCGCTGATGATCGTCGGCGAAGGCACCAACGAGATCCAGCGCAACGTCATCGTCTCGCAGTTGGTGTCGCGAGGCGGCATCTAGTCGGCAACCTGCACGTAGGATCGGTGCGCGATGAACGGTAGAGAACGAGACACGGAGCCGGCGTACCAGCTGGTGTCGAGGCAGCTCCGCGAGCACATTGCTGCGGGCAAGTACAGCGGCGGGATCAAGCTGCCCACCGAATTCGAGCTCGCGGACCAGCACGGCGTCAGCCGGCAGACCGTTCGTCGCGCATTCCAGGACCTGGTGGCCGAAGGCATCGTCTACCGGGTCCCGGGCCGGGGCACGTTCGCCGCCGAGTCCGACGGCCGATACCTGCGGCAGCTGGGGTCGATCGAGGATCTGATGAACCTGTCGACGGACACCACCATGGAGGTGGTCACGCCCCTGCGCCGCCGGGTCGACATCGAGGCGGCGAGCAGGCTCCGCCTCGACACCGACCTCGTCAACACGGTCGTGTTCCGGCGACGCCACGACGACACCCCGTTCGTGCTGACCACCGTCTATCTGCCTGACGAGATCGCCCGGTTCGTCGCCGACGCACCCGAGATGTCCGAGGGCGCCGTCAGCTCGCACACGATCATCGGCCTGCTCGAACCGCACCTGCGGAGCCCCATCACCGAGGCTGCGCAATCGATCACCGTTGCGCCGGCGCCGGCGGACGTGGCCCGAGAACTCGGCTGCTCCGAGGGCCACTCGATGCTGCGGGTGGACCGCCTCTACTCCGACTCGGACGGGCGGACCGTCGAATTGGCGGTCAGCTACTTCCTGCCCGAGCATTACACCTACCGCGTGACCCTCCGCCGCGGCGGACGCTGACCTCGCTGCTCAGTCTCGAACCGGAGGAATCCGTCTCCTGGGCTCGACGATTCACGGTCTACGTGTCGGCCGGGGCGGTGCCCGAGCCCCAGCTTCCGAACTGCTCCACCACGCCCCACAGCGGGTCGGTGGGGCCGATGTCGTACGTGCACTCGGCGGGCCGGGGGTCCGGGACGAACGCCCACAGCAGCGCCCCGGCCGCGCCCGCGTCCCGCTGCCCCTGGATCTTGGCGCCGATGTGCGTCGCCCGGTCCGTCAGGCTGGCGCACGATCCGGCGAGTTCGCCGATCTCACCCATCAGGAGCGGTTTGCCGAGCGCCGCAGCCTGTTCGAGGCGCCGCGCGAGCCCGTTCCACTGATCGCCGGGCAGCGGAACCCCGTCGGCGCCGTAATCGTGGTACTGCACGACGTCGACATACGGTGACGCCGAGACGAATTGGTACTCGTCGCCCTGGGTTCCGCACTGGCCGCCGCCGGTGAATCCCGCCGTGATCAGCGTGCGCGGATCACGGGCCCGCACCTCGGCGCCCGCGGCGTCGAAGAAGTCACGCAGCACCTGTGCCGCACCGGGCTCGCACGACCGGGTCCACCACGAGCAGTCGGCGTCGGTGCACGTGCTCGTCTCCGGCTCCCCGACGAGTTCCCACGCCGCCAGCGACGGCGATCCCCGGAATCGGTCGACGGCGGTCCGCGTCCAGTCGCGGAAGCTCATCAGCGTGCGAGGCGCACCCGGCGTCATCGTCGTCCAGCCGTCCACGTACCACTGCCTGCCCTTGAACACCCCGTCCTCGCACGCCCCGTCCTGGGGTGCGAGAACCGGGATCAGCATCTGGTCGTGCGCCTCGGCCGCCGCGAACACGGCGTCCATCGGCCCGAAGTCGAGCTGTCCGGTGAAGCGGTTGATCGCCAGCGCCTGGAAGAGGTTGAAACGGGTCAGCGAGTGCGGCGGCAGCGCGGAGAAGTAGGAGTCGAGGTCGACCATCGCGCCGCAACCCCAATTGACCGACCAGTTCGTGGCCAATTGGTAGGCGTTGAACCCGGTCGGCCACCACGGTTGCCCGTCGAGCGCGAACCCGTCGGGCGAGGCGGTGACCCTGGCCCCCGGCGCGGGAGCGGCAGCCGACACGAAGCCCCCTCCCAGCGCCGTCAGAGCGACGGTCGCGATCACCGCGGCCAGTTTCGTGATGCGCGTCACCGTCATGGATGAATAGTAGGGACCGGTCGGTACGAATGGAGGTTTGTTTCGCCCCTCGAGCGACCGTCCAGTCCCGCTGACAGGGGACGACGCCTCGAACTTCACCCCCTCGACCCGATAGTGTGCACGGCGGGGGCAAGCGCACGTCATCACCGAGAATTCGCAGAGGTTTACATTGTCGAGTCCCGAAAACGACGCCGAGCTCGCAGGCCGCGTCCAGCGCCTGCTGCAGTTCCTGCGTGAGATCGTCCGGGCTCGCACGAAGCCGGTTCTCCGCGTCGACCAGCACGAACAGGTTGAATGGCTGCATCAGGACGGCCGGACCATCCAACTCGATTCCGACGCCGCGCAGGGCGACATCGTTCTGCGGGTGCCCCTCATCGGCGTCGAGGATCCGCCGGAACTACCGACCGTCCTGGCCGGCTGGGTGGATGCGTCGGCCCGGGCCGACAGCTCGCGGTCCGACCTCGAGCTGAACGCGTCCGACGCGTACGCCGAGGACTCCGACGAGGAATACGACGTGCGCCGCGCGTACGACGTCCGGCAGGCGTTCGACGCGTACGTGCCGCGCTGGCAGGCGTGGGCGAAGGCGGATCGGGAGCGTCGCCCGCACGCCGATCTGTACCAGTCGCTGCAGCGGATGCTGCAGGAGCTGAACGCCCGCCCCGAGTCGATCGAACTCGTGCTCGCGTCCGGACTGCTGACCCTGGCCGGTGCGGGACCGGACGGCGGTGTCCAGACCCACCTGGTCACCCAGTCCGCGAGCATCCACCGCGATCCGCGGACCGGCGACCTGCTGGTGCGGCTGATCGCGGGCTCCCAACCCCGGCTCGAAGACTCCCAGTTGTTCACCGGACTGGACGTCTACGACAGCGCGCACGCGATGCCGCTGCAGAAGCAACTGCAGGACACCGTCACGTCGCCGCTGGGCGACGGCGTCCGCACACTCCTCGCGGAGTGGGCTCCGAAGTCGCTGACGGCGTACGTCGATGTGCGCGACAACGTCCGGCAACCGGCCGACGACGCGAACGGCACCGTGACGCTGTCGCCCGCCCTGGTGCTGCGCAAGCGCAGCGCGTTCGCCCTGGTCGAGTACTACGAGCAGATGATCTCCCACCTCGACGGCGACGGCGCGACCGTCCCGCTCGGGCTCGCCCAGCTCGTCGAGGCGATCGAACCGGCGGACCGGCTGTCGTGGCTCGAGCGCACCGGCGCCGCCACCTCCTCCACCCTCGCCGAGGACCCGCTCTTCCCGCTTCCGGCCAACGCCGAGCAGTCGCAGATCATCGAGCGGCTCGGCGGCGACAGCGGAGTGGTGGTCGAAGGCCCGCCCGGGACGGGCAAGACCCACACGATCGCCAACCTGGTGTCGGCGCTGCTCGCCCGCGGCCAGCGGGTGCTCGTCACGAGCGAGAAGGCGCAGGCGCTCCGCGTCCTGAGGGACAAGCTCCCGCCCGAGATGCAGGAGCTGTGCGTCTCGATCACGGACCTGTCCCGCGGCGGCTCGGACGAGCTCACCCGCAGTGTGGCGACCATCGCCGAACGGAAGTCGTCGTTCAACCCGCACAGCGAGGGCCAGAAGATCGCCGACCTCCGCGCCCAGCGGGACGAGGCCGTGCAGAAGCGGGCCGTCGTGCTCGAGCAGGTGAAGGCACTGCGCGAGTCCGAGACGTACCAGCACGACGCCGTCGCCGACGGCTACGAGGGCACCGCCGCCACCATCGTCCGCAAGGTCATGGGCCTGCAGGACGCGTTCGAGTGGCTTCCCGGACCGCTGCTCAGCGAGCAACCGCCCCTCACCGGCACCGAGGTCGAGACCCTGCGCCGGCTGTGTGTGACGGCGTCCCCCGAGCGCGCGCAGCGTGCACGTCAGACGCTTCCCGCGTTGGACTCCCTGCTGCCGAACCGGGCCGAACTCGAACGGCTCTGCTCGCGCGCGTCGACCAGCATCCCCATCGACACCCCGCAGTCGGCGCACCTGCTCGAGGTCCTCGGTGGCGTCGATCCGGAGACCGCGTACTCCATCCGCAGGCACTGCAAGGAACTGCAGGCCCGCGCGCACGACGTCCTCGACCTGGACGGCCAGTTCCAGAGCCTCGCCGACACCGTCCTGTCCGGCAGGGCCACCCATCTGTGGGGGCGCCTGGACGCGCTGCCCGCGATCGTCGAGGCGGCCGCGGCCGCCGACCGCTACATCGGTGCGCAGGACGTCCAGTGCGCCGTCATGACCCGACCCGCCCTGCAGGCGGTGGGTGCGCTCGCCGTCGCCCTCGAATCCGGCGCCGTCGAGTGGAAGGCCCGCTTCCGTCGCAGCGAGGAGCAGAAGGCCTTCGAGGAACTCGGCCTCGACGCCACCGTCGACGGCGTCCCCGCCACGACCGCCGCCACGGTGCGGCTGGTGACCGAGCACCTGCGCGCCCACGACGCCGCGCAGACCGCCGCGACCCTGCTGGCCGATCTGCGGATTCCGGTGGACATGAACGGGTCCCGTGCCGTTCAGGTCGACAGCCTCAACATGATCGTCGGCCGGGTGGCCCGCGTGCGCGCACTCCTCGTCGCCCGCGACGCGCTGGCCCGTGAACTGTTCGCGCTGTCCCCGAACGCGCCGCGGATCCGTAACCTCGCGGACGCCACCGCGGTGGCCGGGGCCGCGGAGGCCATCACCACCCGCGCCGACGTGGACAGTGCGCGTGCGGAACTCGACACCATCGTCTCGGCCGTCTCCACCGAGGTCGACGCGGGACCCTCACCCGAAGGCGCCGCTCTGGTGGCGGCGCTCGACCAGGCCGACAACGCCGCGCTCTCCGAGGCTCTCACCCGGTACGCGATCGCCCGCGTCGAACAGCAGGATCAGCGGCTGTTCGACGAGTTGTCCGACCGGCTCTCACCCGTCGCGCCGGCACTGTACGACCTCGTGCGCAGGACGGCGGCGCTCACCGAGTGGGACGAGATGAGCTGGCAGATGTCGGAGGCCTGGGCGTGGCGCCGCGCCCGCCAATGGGTCACCGAGCAGCACCGGGCCGGTCGTGAGCAGGAACTCGAAGCCGAACTCAACGCCGTCGACGCGGATCTCGCCCATCTGACGGCGCGGCTAGCGGCCGCCACCGCGTGGCGCGACTGCCTCGAACACCTGACGGCAGACCAGGTGCGGGCGCTGCAGACGTACCGTGAGCACATCTCGAGCATCGGTGCAGGCGCCGGAAAGTACGCCGAGAAGTACCGCAGCGCAGCACGATCCGCGATGGGGGAGGCGCAGGGCGCGGTGCCCGCGTGGGTGATGCCGCTGCAGCAGGTCCTCGCGTCCATCCCGCCCGTGCCGGGCAGCTTCGACGTCGTCATCGTCGACGAGGCGAGCCAGGCCGACATCACCAACCTGTTCCTGCTGTGGCTGGCGCCGCGGGTCATCGTCGTCGGCGACGACAAGCAGTGCGCCCCCGCCGACATCCCCACCAGCGGCACCCTCGACGACGTGTTCACCCGCCTGGACGCGTACCTGCCCGACCTCCCCGAGTACGTCCAGGCCACGCTCACCCCGCGGTCGAGTCTGTTCTCGATTCTGCGCACCAGCTTCGGGCAGGTCGTCCGGCTCCGTGAGCACTTCCGCTCCATGCCCGAGATCATCAACTGGTCGAGCACCCAGTTCTACGGCGAACTGCCGCTGGTCCCGGTGCGTCAGTTCGGCGCGGATCGGCTTCCGCCGCTGAAACATACGTACGTATCCGACGCTTCCGTGTCGGGCAAGGACTCGACCCTCACCAACCACGTCGAGGCCGCAGCCCTCGTCGATCAGCTCATCGAATGCCTCGTCGACCCCCGCTACGACGGCAAGACATTCGGAATCGTCGTGCTGCAGGGGCAGTCCCAGGTCGACGCCATCCGAACCGAACTCGTCAAACGCATCGGCATCGAACAGTGGGAGYAGCGACGACTGCGCGTCGGGACGCCGCCCGACTTCCAGGGCGACGAACGAAGCGTCGTCTTCCTGTCGATGGTCGTGGGACCGGAGCAGAACTTCGCACCGCTGACGGCGAACCAGTACAAGCGGCGGTTCAACGTCGCGGCGACACGCGCGCAGGACCAACTGTGGTTGTTCCACTCCGTGACCGTCGACGAACTGAAGCGGGCCGACTTACGCAACTCCCTGCTCAGCTACATGATGTCGACGTCGCCGGCGCCGGCCGACCCGATGCCGCAGGACGTCGACCGCGACGTGCGGATCCCCCCGTTCGACAACCTCCTCGAACAGCGGGTGTTCAACGACATCGCCGACCGCGGTTACCACGTCAATTCCCAAGTCGAGGTGAACAATCGGCGCATCGACCTCGTCGTCACCGGCGGCACCAGGAGGCTCGCCGTCGAATGCGACGGCGACGCCTTCTCGACCACCCCGGAACAGAGGATCGCGGACCTCGAACGCGAGCAGGAACTCAAGCGGTGCGGCTGGACGTTCTGGCGCGTCCGGGAGTCGGAGTACTACCTCGACCCGAAGGCCGCCCTGTCGAGCCTGTGGGACACGCTGGACAACCTGGGCATCGCCCCGCACGCGGTCGATCACGCGATGGCCATCGAGGCCGCCGCCACCGAACGCGCGGCGCGCGACGCGGCCGCCGCGACCGAGCGAGGGAAGCATGCGGCGCCCATAGGCGCTTCGCGCCCGTGAGTACTTGTTAACGTCCCGCGGTTAACAAGTACTCACGGGCGCGGCTGCGCACGACTGTCGCCACGGAACTCGGCGATGACGTCGTCGCCGCGCCGGACGGTGACGTCGTAGAGGCCGTTGCGCCCGAAGCGGGCCCGTTCCACCGCCTCGGCGACGAGGGTGTCGCCGAGGCGGGTGGCCGTGAGGAACCGGATGTCGGCGCGGGCGGCGACCGCGGCAGTGTCGTACCCGTTGCACGCCATCGCGAATGCGGTGTCGGCGAGGGTGAACACGAAGCCGCCGTGGGTGATGCCGTGACCGTTGACCATGGTCTCACCCACGACCATCGACGCGACCGCGTGACCGGGGCTGAGCTCGAGGATCTGGATGCCGAGCGCGCGGGACGCGTTGTCTGCCTCGAACATCTCCCGCGCGATACGGCATTCCGCGGACGCGTCGACAGTCATGGTTCTCCTACTGGTTGTAGACGGATTCTTCTTCTTGGACGTACATGGTGACGCCGCCGGTGGCGAAGTTGCGGACGTCCTTGCCCGCCTGCTTCATCTCCTCGGACTGCAACCCGGACTTCATGGTGGCGGCGTCGGGGAAGACGAGGCTCGCGACGGCGTAGTACGGCGGTGTCCCGCCGTCGAGGGCGCTGCACTTGCCCCACGTGAAGTCGGACAGGCCGGGGACCTTGCGTGCCAGCGGCATGTGGGTGTCGCGGTAGTAGGCGTCGAACGCGTCGGGGTCATCGGGCTGGCCGTAACAGACGGCGACCTTGAAGCTCATGCATCTTCTCCTTTGGCGACGAGGGTGAGAACGTCGTACGTTGCGACGGGGTCGCCGTCCTGGTTGACGACGACTGCATCCCAACGGACTTCACCGTAGTCCGCGCTGCTGCGCGGGGTGATGAGCTTCGCGGTCAGGGTGACGGTGAGGCTGTCGTCGGCCTTGACGGGGGTGAGGAACCGGAGGTTGTCGACGCCGAAGTTGGCGAGGACGGGACCGGGGTTGGGTTCGACGAACAGGCCGGCGGCGAGGGAGACCACCAGGTACCCGTGGGCGACGATGCCACCGAACAGCGGGTTGGCGGCGGCGGCCTCGGGGTCGGTGTGGGCGTAGAACGTGTCGCCGGTGAACTCGGCGAAGTGGTCGATGTCGGCGAGGGTGACCTGGCGGGGGCCGCCGACGATGGTGTCGCCGATCCGCAACTGCGCGAGGTTCTTCCGGAACGGGTGGACGCCGTCGTCGTTGCGCTGGGAGCCGGTGACCCACTTGTTCCCGACCGCGGTGAGGATGTCGGGGGTGGCCTGGACCGCGGTGCGTTGCATGTGGTGCAGGATGCCGCGGATGCCGCCGAGTTCCTCGCCGCCGCCGGCGCGTCCGGGTCCGCCGTGCACGAGGACGGGCAGCGGTGAGCCGTGGCCGGTGGATTCCTTGGCGTCGTCGCGGTTGAGGACGAGGACGCGGCCGTGGAACGGGGCGAGGCCCAGGACGATGTCGCGGGCGAGCGCGGAGTCGCGGGTGACGAGGGAGGCGACGAGGCTGCCCTTGCCGCGGGCGGCGAGTGCGATGACCTCGTCGGTGCTGTCGTATCCGATGACGGTGCTGACGGGACCGAACGCCTCGATGTCGTGGGGTTCGGTGGCGTCCTTGTCGTCGGAGCGCAGCAGGATCGGCGGCAGGAACGCGCCGGTCGCCTTGTCCGCGCCGACGACGTCGAAGTTGTCCGGGTCACCGACCACGATCTGCGCCGACTTGGTGAGTCCGCGAAGCGACTTCAGCACCTCGTCGCGCTGTTCGATGCTGGCGAGCGCACCCATCGTGACGCCTTCGGCGTCGGGGGCGCCGACGACCACGCGGGACAGCCGGGCCTGGGCGGCGGCAATGACGTCGTCCATCAGCGCGGACGGCACGAGGGCGCGCCGGATGGCGGTGCACTTCTGGCCGGCCTTCACCGTCATCTCGGTGACGAGTTGCTTGACGTAGAGGTCGAATTCTTCGCTGCCCGGTTCGACGTCGGAGCCGAGGATGGAGGCGTTGAGCGAGTCGGCCTCGGCGTTGAAGTGGACGCCCTCACCGACGACGTTCGGGTGCGCCCGCAGGGTTGCCGCGGTGTCGGCGGAGCCGGTGAACGCGACGGAGTCCTGCCCGCCGAGGTGGTCGAGCAGCCCGCGGGCGCTCCCCGACAGCAGCTGGACCGAGCCCTCGGGCAGCAGCCCGGATTCGATGATGCGACGGAACACCAGTTCGGTGAGGTACGCCGACTGGCTCGCGGGCTTCACGATCGACGGGACGCCGGCGATGAACGCGGGGGCGAGCTTCTCGAGGAAACCCCACACCGGGAAGTTGAACGCGTTGATCTGGACGGCCACGCCGCGGCGGGACGTGTAGACGTGCTGGCCGAGGAACGTGCCCTTCTTGCCGAGCTGTTCGAACGCTCCGTCGAGGTAGACGGTGTCGTTGGGGAGTTCGCGGCGGGCCTTGCTCGCGTAACTGAGGAGGGTGCCGAAGCCGCCGTCGATGTCGACGCCGGAGTCGCGTTTGGTGGCGCCGGTCGAGGTGGACAGGGCGTAGAACTCGTCCTTGCCCGCCATGAGGGTCAGGGCGAGCGCCTTGAGGGCGGCGGCGCGCTCGTGGAAGGTCAGCTTCGCCAGGGCCGGTCCGCCGACCTCGCGGGCGTAGGTCACCATCTCGCCGAGGTCGAGACCGGTCGCGGAGATGCGCGCCACCTCGGAGCCGTCGACCGCACTCAGCAGCGGGGTTCCCTCGTCCGGCGCGGTGTACCAGCGTCCGGCGGCGTAGCTTTCCAGTAACTTGCTCACGACAACTCCATTTCACCGTACGTTCGGTCGGTTAACAGAATCGTCGCTCTACCCGCTGGTTGTCAAGGGAGGATGTGAAGTTTCCCATCGCGACCTGCCCTTGCGTACCGACCGAAGATTCGGTTATTAATAGACGGCACCCCCGTGAAGGAGAAGACTGTGGCCGAAGTGTTTCTGGTGGACGGAGCCCGTACCCCGCAGGGTCGGTACGGCGGAGCGCTCGCAGGAGTGCGCCCCGACGACCTTGCTGGTCTCGTCGTGGCCGAGGCCGCCCGCCGGGCCGGAATCCCGGGCGACGCCGTCGACGAGGTGATTCTCGGTGCCGCCAACCAGGCCGGCGAGGACAACCGCGACGTCGCCCGCATGGCCGTGCTGCTCGCGGGCCTGCCCGACAGCGTTCCCGGCTACACGGTGAACCGGCTGTGCGCGAGCGGTCTGACCGCCGTCGCGTCGGCCGCGCACACCATCCGCAGCGGCGAGGCCGACATCGTGATCGCCGGCGGCGTCGAATCGATGACCCGCGCACCCTGGGTGATGGCCAAGCCCGGCACCCCGTGGGCCCGACCGGGAGAGGTGGCCGACACCTCGCTCGGCTGGCGGTTCACCAACCCGCGGTTCACCGCCGCCGACCGCGACGTGCCGGCCGGCGCCGGACCGGACGTCCGCAAGGTGACGCTGTCGATGGGCGAGACCGCCGAGGAGGTCGCCGCGCTCGAGGGCATCACCCGCGCCGAGAGCGACGCGTTCGCGCTGCGCAGCCAGGAGCGGGCGATCGCCGCCGTCGACGCCGGCCGGTTCGACCGCGAGATCGTCCCGGTGCCGCTGCGCGACGGCGAACTGACCGCCGACGAGACCCCACGACGGGGCACCACCCTGGAGAAGCTGGGCAAGCTGAAACCGGTGTTCCGTCAGGACGGCATCGTCACCGCCGGTTCGTCGTCCTCCCTCTCGGACGGCGCCGCGGCGCTCGTCATCGCGAGCGAGGCGGCGGTGGAGAAGTACGGCCTGACCGTCCGCGGCCGCATCGTCACCAGCGCCAGCGCGGGTATCGCCCCCAACGTCATGGGTCTGGGTCCGGTCCCGGCGACGCGGAAGGCGCTGGCCCGGGCGAACTGGTCGATCTCCGACCTCGGCGCCGCCGAACTCAACGAGGCCTTCGCGGCGCAGTCGCTCGGGGTGATCCGTCAGCTGAAGCTCGACGAGAGCATCGTCAACGCGGACGGCGGCGCCATCGCGCTCGGTCACCCGCTGGGCTGCTCGGGTGCGCGGATCCTGCTGACGCTGCTCGGCCGGATGGAACGCGAAGGCGCCCGCCGCGGGCTGGCCACGCTGTGCGTGGGCGTCGGCCAGGGCGTCGCGATGCTGATCGAGGCCCCGTGAACACGCTGAAGGTCGAGGACCGCGACGACCGCATGGTGGTCACGCTGCACCGTCCCGCACAGCGCAACGCGATCAATGCGGAGATGATCGCCGAACTACACCAGGTGTGCGCGGTGCTGGAGGCGACGCCGAAGCCGATGCTGCTGACCGGCGAGGGCGACCACTTCGCGGGCGGCGCCGACATCGCCGAACTGCGCGAACGCGGCCGCGACGAGGCGTTCGCCGGCATCAACCGTAATTTGTTCGATCGCATCGCGAAGCTGCCGCTGCCCACCGTCGCCGCGGTCAGCGGATACGCGCTCGGCGGCGGCGCCGAACTGTCCTACGCCTGCGACCTCCGCATCGCCACCGAGACCGCGGTCTTCGGGAACCCGGAGCCGGGGCTGGGCATCATGGCCGCGGCGGGCGCGAGTTACCGGCTGCCCGAACTGGTCGGCAAGTCCGTCGCCAAGCAGGTGCTGCTCGGCGGCCGGAACCTGGACGCCGACGCGGCGCTGCGGCACGGACTCGTGATGGACGTCGTCCCCGCCGGTGAGCACGTCGCCGCCGCCGAGAAGGCGATCGACCGCATCACCCGTTCGGCGCCGCTGGCCCTGAAGCTGACCAAGATCATCGTCGACGCACCGGGCTCGCACCCGTTCGCCGACGACATCGCCCAGGCGGTGCTGTTCGAGAGCCGCGACAAACACGACCGCATGACGGCCTTTCTGGAGAAGAAGAAATGACGAGCACAGCACCGAAGAACGTCGGAGTGGTCGGCGGCGGCCGGATGGGCGCGGGCATCGCGCAGGTCTTCGCCACCCTCGGCTCCACCGTCACCATCGCCGAGAGCGGCGACCGGCAGGCGGCCCTGCAGCGGGTGTCCGACGGACTCGACCGAGCGCACGAGCGCGGCAAGCTCGGCGACGCCGACCCCGCGACGATCCTCGGACGGGTGTCGACGGTGAAGGCGCCCGACGCGCTCCCGCCCGCCCTTGATCTGGTGGTCGAGGCGGTGCCGGAACTGGTCGACCTCAAGCTCGGCGTGCTCGCACTGGTCGAGAAGACCGTCTCGCCCGCCACCGTGATCGCTACCAACACGAGCTCGATCTCCATCGCCGAACTCGGTGCCGCGCTGAACGATCCGGCCCGCCTGATCGGGATGCACTTCTTCAACCCGGTCCCGGCGTCGACGCTCGTGGAGATCGTGCGTGCCCCCGCCACCGATGCCGGGGTGGTCGAGAAGGTCCGCGAGTGGGTGTCGCTGCTGGGTAAGACCGAGGTGCTCGTCAACGACTCCCCGGGCTTTGCAACCAGTCGGCTCGGAGTGTGCCTCGGGCTCGAGGCGATCCGGATGCTCGAGGAGGGCGTCGCCGACGCCGAGTCCATCGACCGGGCCATGGAGCTGGGATACCGGCACCCGATGGGGCCGCTGCGGTCCACCGACCTGGTCGGCCTCGACGTCCGGCTCGCGATCGCCGAGCACCTCGCGAAGACCCTCGGCGAGCGGTTCGCGCCGCCCGCCCTGCTCCGCGAGAAGGTCGCCCGCGGCGAACTCGGCCGCAAGACCGGCCAAGGCTTCTACACCTGGTCCTGAGAGGCCACCCACCACAACCAGCAGGAGGCGCATTCTCTTGAGCAGTAACGACGTGATCGGACTTTCCGTGGACGCGGGACTGGCCACCATCACCCTGCGCAGGGCGGGCGCGTCCAACGCGCTCGACCGCGCGGTGAAGGAACAGTTGCTCGCCGCGGTCGAGAAGGTGGCCGGCGACGACAGTGTGCGTGCCCTGCTGCTGGCGGCGGAGGGGAAGAACTTCTGCGTCGGCCAGGATCTGGCCGAGCACGTAACCGGCCTCGAGGCCGATCCCGCACACGCGATGGACACCGTCGCCGAGCACTACAACCCGCTGCTCCGGGCCCTGGCCGGGGTCCGGGTGCCGGTGGTCGTCGCGATCAACGGGGCGTGCGTCGGGGCGGGTCTCGGCATCGCCCTCGCCGGCGACATCCGGATCGCGGGGGAGGGCGCCAAGTTCGCCACCGCGTTCACCGGGATCGCCCTGGCCGGGGACTCCGGCCTCAGTCACACGCTCGTGGAGGCGCTCGGGGCGAGCCGCGCGACGGGGCTGATGATGCTCGGCGACCGGTTCACGGCCGCGCAGGCGCTGGACTGGGGGCTGGTGCACCGGGTGGTGCCCGACGCCGAACTCGGGGACGCGGCCGCCGCGCTGGCGCGGCAGCTCGCCGACGGTCCCACCGCCGCGTATGCGCAGGTCAAGTCGCTGGTCTCGGCGGCGTCCACGGGGCTGTCGGAGGCGCTCGAGCGGGAGCGTGCGGCCGCGGAGGCGCTCGGGCAGTCGAAGGACCACCGCAGTGCGGTCGACGCGTTCCTCGCGAAACGCACACCCACCTTCGAAGGACACTGACGTAATTCGGCTCCCGCCCTTGTGTGGGCGGGGGCGGACATGCATACTTGATACCAACCGATCATTCGGTAATAGAGGTAGGACATATGACCACGTCACACGCTTCCGATGAGCTGCAAACGCTCTTCGATGACACCATCGCCGCCGACCAGAGGGTCGAGCCCCGGGACTGGATGCCCGACGGCTACCGCAAGACGCTGATCCGGCAGATCGCGCAGCACGCGCATTCGGAGATCATCGGCATGCAGCCGGAGGGCAACTGGCTCACCCGGGCGCCGTCGCTGCGTCGCAAGGCGATCCTCATGGCGAAGGTCCAGGACGAGGCCGGGCACGGCCTGTACCTGTACTCGGCCGCGGAGACACTCGGAGCCGACCGCGCCGACCTCACCCAGAAGCTGATCGAGGGCAAGCAGAAGTACTCCTCGATCTTCAACTACCCGACGCTCACCTACGCCGACGTGGGAGTCATCGGCTGGCTGGTCGACGGCGCCGCGATCTGCAACCAGGTGCCGTTGTGCCGCAGCTCCTTCGGGCCGTACGCCCGCGCGATGATCCGGGTCTGCAAGGAGGAGTCGTTCCACCAGCGTCAGGGCTTCGAACTGCTGATGACGATGATGCGCGGCAGCGACGCCCAGCGGGAGATGGTGCAGGAGTCGGTGAACCGGTGGTGGTGGCCGGCGCTGATGATGTTCGGACCGCCGGACGACCAGTCGCCGAACTCTGAGCAGTCCATGAAGTGGCGCATCAAGCGGCACACCAACGACGAACTCCGTCAGCGGTTCGTCGACATGTCCATCCCGCAGGCCGAGGTCCTCGGCGTGACGTTCCCGGATCCGGACCTGAAGTGGAACGCCGAACGCGGCGCCCACGACTTCGGGGAGCCCGACTGGAGCGAATTCATGCAGGTGATCAAGGGCAACGGCGCTTCGAGCGTCGAGCGCGTCGCCAATCGGCGGGCAGCACACGAGAACGGGGCGTGGGTGCGGGAGGCCGCAACGGCCTTCGCCCGCCGCGAGAGCAACAAGGAGAACGCACGATGAGCACGGACGACACCGCGGTGCGCGCGGACTGGCCCCTGTACGAGGTGTTCCTGCGGGGCAAGCGCGGACTCAACCACGTCCACGTCGGATCCCTGCACGCCGCCGACGACGAGATGGCCGTCCGCCACGCGCGGGATGTCTACACCCGGCGCAACGAGGGTGTGAGCATCTGGGTGGTGCGGTCCAGTTCGATCGTGGCGTCCAGCCCGTCGGAGAAGGACCCGTACTTCGCGCCCAGCGGCGACAAGGTGTACCGGCACCCCACGTTCTACGAGATCCCCGACAACGTTCCCCACATGTGATCCGGCCCAGACCGTTTTGCAGGCCGACGAGAATTCCGAGGATGTACCGATGACCGACCACGACAACGCCTACGACGGCCTCGTCGACGAAGACAGCCACGGCCAGTGGGCTTTCGGCACCAGCTTCGACGACCCCCTGGCCGGCGTCGACACCACGGTTCCGGGTGACGTCGACCTCGCCGCCCTGGCCGGCTACTGCCTGATGCTCGGCGACGATGCGCTGATCAGCTCGCAGCGGCTCGCCGAGTGGAGCACGCGCGCACCGGAACTCGAGGAGGAGGTGGCGCTCGCGAACGTCGGCCTCGACCTGCTCGGTCAGGCGCGACTGCTGCTCGCCCGAGCGGCAGCCGCGGATGCGTCGGTGGTGCCGTTCATTTCGGACACGAGCCCGATTCCCGCCGAGGACGCGCTTGCGTTCTTCCGCGACGAGAACCGGTTCCGTAACACCCGGCTGGCCGAACTCGACAACGGCGACTTCGCGCAGACCGTCACGCGACTGCTGGTCTTCGCCACGTGGCGGCTGGCCCTGTTCGACCGCCTGCGCACCTCCCGCGACCCCGTTCTCGCGGCGGTCGCGGTGAAGGGCGTCAAGGAGCTGACCTACCACCGCGACTACGCTGCCCGATGGGTGGTGACGCTCGGTTGCGGTACGGCGGAGTCGAAGTCGCGCATGGAGGACGCCGTTGCCCGGGTGTGGCCGTACGTCGAGGAACTCTTCACCCCGACGGCCGAGGAACTTGCCCTCGCCGCTGTGGGTGTCGGCGTCGACCCGCGGGACCTCCGCGAGGAATTCGACACCGTCCTCGCCCAGGTGCTCAAGGCCGCGGAACTCACCGCCCCCACGGGCCGGACCGTCGGCACCGTCGGCGGCCGGGCCGGACGTCAGGGCCTGCACACCGAGGCCCTCGGACTGCTGCTCGCCGAGATGCAGAGCGTGGCCCGGGCCCATCCGGAAGGAGTGTGGTGACATGACCACCGCAGTGCGCAGCGACGCCCGCCGCCTCGCCGAGTCCGTCCTGGACCCGGAGATGCCGATGCTCACGCTCGCCGATCTGGGAGTGCTCCGCGACGTCGAGGAGAACGCCGACGGATCGGTGGTCGTCACGATCACCCCCACCTACTCCGGGTGCCCCGCCATGGCCACGATGCGCGACGACATCGAGCACACCCTGCAGGACGCCGGCTTCGGCAGCGTCGAGGTCCGGACCGTCCTGTCGCCGCCGTGGAGCACCGACTGGATCAGCGACGACGGCCGGCGCAAGCTGCGCGAGAACGGCTACTCGACACCGGGTCCCGCGCCGCTGCGCACGTCCGGGCCCGTCCCGCTGACCCTCACCGTCAAGCCGCGGGCCGTCACGTGCCCGGTCTGCCATTCCGCCAACACCCGTCTCGACTCGGAATTCGGGGCGACGCTGTGCAAGGCGCTGTACCGGTGCCTCGACTGCCTCGAACCCTTCGATCACGTGAAGGAAATCTGATCATGACCACAGCGGTGTCCCCGAAGCCCGGCGCGGCGTTGCGCAACAGGGCGTTCCACACGCTCACCGTCGCCGACGTCGAATCCCTCTGCGACGACGCGGTCGCGGTCACGTTCGACGTCCCCGCCGACCTCGCCGACGAGTTCGCGTTCGGCCCCGGCCAGTCGCTCACCCTGCGGCGCACGATCGACGGCGTCGAGCACCGCCGCTCGTACTCCATCTGCGCGCCTGCCGGTTCGGCGCCGCGGGTCGGTGTGCGCGAGGTGTCCGACGGCCTGTTCTCGACGTGGCTCGTCCGCGACGTCCGGCCCGGCGACCGGATCGAGGTGCAGGGCCCGAGCGGATCGTTCGTCGCCGACCCCGAGGCCGGCGGCAGGCACGTGCTGATCGCCGCCGGATCGGGCATCACCCCGATGCTGTCGATCGCCGCGTCGATGCTCGCCAACCCCGAGGCCGAAGTCGTTCTCCTGTACGGAAACCGGCGCACCCGCTCGGTGATGTTCGCCGAGGAGATTGCCGACCTCAAGGACATGTACGGGTCTCGTTTCGACATCATCCACGTCCTGTCCCGCGAGCCCCGCGAGGTGGAACTGTTCACCGGGCGCCTCGACGCCGACCGGTTGCGTGCGCTCTTCACGTCCATCGTGCCGCTCGCCGACATCGACCACTTCTGGCTCTGCGGCCCGTTCGGGATGGTCACCGACGCCGAGACGGTTCTCGGGGAACTGCAGATCGACAAGAGCCGCGTGCACCACGAACTGTTCTTCGTCGACGACGTCCCGCCGCCGATGGAGAAGCACCGCGAACCCGGTGTCACCGGGCCGAGCAGCGAGGTGACCCTCGTCCTGGACGGCCGCTCGACCACCGCGACGTTGCCGCGGGACGAGTCGATCCTCGACGCCGCCGAGAAATACCGCTCGGACCTTCCGTTCGCCTGCAAGGGCGGCGTCTGCGGAACGTGCCGCGCGAAGATCACGTGCGGTGACGTGGACATGCGCCGCAACTACGCGCTCGAGGACTACGAGGTCGACTCCGGCTTCGTGCTGACGTGCCAGACCTTCCCGGTCAGCGACAACGTGACCGTCGATTTCGACGCCTGACCCTACCCAGCCCGCCCACCCCGGAGACTAGAATGACCAGTATCGCCACCCCCTCGCAGGACATCGAGTTCGCCACGCGCGACCGGATCTCGACGCTGCAACTCGAACGTCTGCAGTGGTCACTTCTCCACGCGTACACCAACGTTCCGCATTACCGGAAGGCGTTCGACGTCGCCGGTGTGCACCCGAGCGACCTGAAGGACCTGTCCGATCTGGCGAAGTTCCCGTTCACCGCGAAGACGGACCTGCGGGCGAACTACCCGTTCGGGATGTTCGCGGTGCCGCAGGAGAAGGTCTCCCGCATCCACGCCTCCTCCGGCACCACGGGCAGGCCGACGGTGGTCGGGTACACCGCGAACGACATCAGCAACTGGGCCGACCTGATCGCCCGGAGCCTGCGGGCTGGTGGCGTGAAACCGTCCGACAAGGTGCACGTCGCGTACGGGTACGGACTGTTCACCGGCGGCCTCGGCGCGCACTACGGTGCGGAACGGCTGGGCTGCACGGTGATCCCGATGTCCGGGGGCATGACCGACCGCCAGATCCAGCTGATCGAGGACTTCGAACCCGACGCGATCATGGTGACCCCGTCGTACATGCTCACGATCGTCGACGCGATGATCAAGAAGGGCATCGACCCGTCGAAGACGTCGCTGCGGACCGGGGTGTTCGGCGCGGAGCCGTGGACCGAGGAGATGCGAACCGAACTCGAGAAGCAGCTGAACATGGACGCCGTCGACATCTACGGACTGTCCGAGGTGATGGGCCCCGGTGTGGCGATGGAATGCGTCGACACCAAGGACGGCCTGCACATCTGGGAAGACCACTTCTACCCGGAGATCATCGACCCGGTCACCGGCGACGTCCTCCCCGACGGCGAGGAGGGCGAACTCGTCTTCACCTCGCTCACCAAGGAGGCCATGCCGATCATCCGGTACCGCACCCGCGACCTCACCCGCCTGCTGCCGGGCACAGCGCGGTCGGTGCGGCGGATGCAGAAGGTCACCGGGCGCACCGACGACATGATCATCCTGCGCGGGGTGAATCTGTTCCCCACCCAGATCGAGGAACTGATCCTCACAATCTCCGCGCTGGCCCCGCAGTTCCAGTGCATCCTCGACCGCCCCGGTAGGATGGACGAACTGACCGTACGAGTCGAAGCCCGCCCTGACGCGTCCGCCACCGATCACCCCCGTTCCGCCGCCGAACTCCAGAAGCTGGTCAAGAACCGCATCGGAGTGAGCGTGAAGGTGGATGTGGTCGCCCCCGGCGCACTGGAGCGGTCGCTCGGCAAGGCACGGCGACTGATCGACAACCGCTCCGCTCTGTGAGGTGATCGAAGGTGCGTCTCGGTGGTGAACACGCGCGTCACGACGACGGCCAGTTCGAACACTGGCGGCAGGCCGTCTCCACGGCGTTCGTCCCACTCGCCGTGGTGTCCACCGCCGAGGACGGCGAGGCCAGGTTCACCGGTACCCTGCGCACCACCGCGCTCGGCGGACTGCAGCTCAGCGAGGTCGGGGGACGGGCGGTGGACGTCCGGCGGACCCGCACGTCCATCAAGCGGTCCGACCCCGGCCTGGTGAAGGTGGGCCTGCAACTGTCGGGCCGCGGCGTCATCGTCCAGGACGACCGTGAGGCCGTGCTCGGGCCCGGCGATTTCGCCGTCTACGACACCAGCAAGCCGTACGACCTGCACTTCGCCGGCGACTTCAGCATGTTCGTGCTGATGTTTCCCCGCGAACTGCTGCGCATAGCCTCGCGGGAACTGGGCACGGTGTCGGCGCGCCGCATCCGCGGTAGCACCGGGATGGGCGCGCTCGTCTCGCCGTTCCTGACGAACCTCCACCACTCCGTCGTGACCGGCACGATGCCGACGACCCCCCTCGTCGAGGACGCGGTCGTCGACCTGCTCAGTGCCGCGGTGCAGGCGGAGGCACCGGCCGACGCCACCGCTCCCGGCGCGACACTGCTGCTCCGTGTGAAGTCGTTCGTCGACGCGCACCTGCACGACCCCGCGCTCGACACCGCCACGGTGGCGTCCCACCACCACGTGTCGACGCGGCACCTGCAGAAGATGTTCGAGGCGGACGGGCACACAGTGGCCGGGTGGATCCGTCACCGCAGGCTCGAGAAGTGCCGCCGCGATCTCAAGGACGTCCGCTTCCGTGGCGAGAGCATCGGAACCATCTGTGCCCGGTACGGTCTCGTCAACTCTTCGCACTTCTCGCGGCTGTTCAAGGACACGTACGGCGTGTCGCCGCGAGCCTTCCGCGAACAGGAACTCCTGTCGATCAGCGTGTGAGGTCGGCGCCGGCTCCCCCACGTGAGTGGGAAAGCGTGCCGGAACACACTTTCCCACTCACGTGCGGAGGGCGACTCGCTCGTCCGTGAGCGTTGTCAGAGCACGGATTCCAGCCAGGCGGCCGTCTCGAACAGGCGCTGCTCGGCGCCGGGGCGCCCGATCAGCTGCAATCCGAGGGGGAGGCCTGCGCTGTCGCGCTTGCCGGGGATGGTGACCACGGGCAGGCCCATCGCCTGCCACGGTCGGCTCAGCACGGGCGTCCCCGTAGCGTCGTGGCCGCGGGGAGCGGCGCCGAGTGCGGCGGGTCCGAGGACGGCCTCGTCCTCGTCCAGCGCCGCGAGCAGCAACTGCCGGATTTCGGTGATTCCGGACAGGGCGGCGCGGTACTGAGCCTCGGTGCTCTGGGCTCCCGCGGTGAACAATTCGACGAGGGGTGCACTGATCATGTCGGGCTGCGCCGCCTCGACGGCGCGTTCCCGGGCGGCGTCGTATGCCATCACCGTGTGGTGGTGTTCCGTCAGCGCCACGACGGCCGCGGCGGCATCCATCTCACGGCATCGAACGCCCGCGGTCTGCGCGGCACTCGCGGTGGTCCTGAGCGCCGCCGTCATGTCCGGGGACACCTCGCCGAGTTCGAACCCACTCCACAGGCGGAGCCGGCGCGGCGCGGAAGGCTCGAGAGCGGGCGCCCGGGTGCCGTCGCGCAGCGCCGTCCACGCGAAGTGCAGATCGGACACCGTGCGTGCCAGCAGCCCCACCGTGTCGAGACGGGGACTCAATCCGGTGATGCCGGCGGTCGGGAGTTCGCCGTGGGCGGTGACGAAACCCGCGACTCCGCAGAACGCCGCCGGCCGGGTCAGCGATCCCGCGGTCTGCGTGCCGAACGCCAGCGGCACCATGCCCGCGGCCACCGCTGCCGCCGAACCGCTCGACGACCCGCCGGGGGTGTGATCCACGGCGCGCGGATTGCGGGTCGGGCCGGGCTTGAAATACCCGAACTCGGTGGTCACGGTCTTGCCGACCGGGAGCGCACCGAGTGCGCGCGCACGCGCCACACAGTCGGCGTCCGTCGACGCGGGTTCCGCGCTCCGCAGCTCACTGCCGCAGCGCGTCGGCATGCCGGCGACGTCGATCAGATCCTTGACGCCGACGGGAACACCCCACAGCGCGCCGCCCGGGCCGCTGGATTGGATTCGGGCGGCCGCAGTCCGCACCGCGTCGGCATCGAGGTGAGCCCAGGCGTGGATCGTCGGATCCAGGTCCGCGATCTTCGCGAGTGCCGCATCCGCCACGTCGACCGGCGTCGTCGAACCCGCCGACAGCTGTTCGACCAGGTCCCGAAGTGGTGACCGTAGTTCCGTCTTCATCGTGTCGCCGCCATCGTGTCGTCGTTCTCCGTCTCGGTCTGTCCGGTGAGCGCCCGGGTGCGCATCACCGAGAAGAGGCGGTCGGCCCGTGCCTTGGTCTCCCCGGACGGCGCCGACATCAGTGCGACGACGACGGACACCGCCAGCGAGAGGGGCGCCACGGCGAGTGCCGGGTTCGAGAATCCGAGGATGGAGTCCGGCCCCTGGACGACCGGGCTGAGCAGGATGACGGTGATCGACAGCACCAGCCCGACGACGATGCCGGAGATGACGGCACGTGCCGTCATGCGCTTCCAATACATGGTCAGCAGCAGCGCGGGCAGGTTCGCGCACGCGGCGATGGACATTCCCAGCGACGCGAGGAACGCGACATTCTGCTTCTGCGCCGCGAACGCGATGGCGACACCGATGACGCAGGTCGCCACGGTCGCCACCCGGGCCGCGCGGTGCTGAGCCTTCGCCGATACCGATCCGTTCCGGATCACCTGCCCGTACAGATCGTGTGCGATCGCACCCGATGTCGCGATCACCAGTCCGGACAGTGCGGCCAGAATGGTCACGAACGCCACGGCCGCGACGAACGCCAGCAGCACTCCGCCGCCGACGGTTTCYGCGAGCTGCGCGACCGCGAGGTTGCCGCCGCGGTTCTCGGACTTGATCACCTCGACCCCGACCAGCTTGGCGGCGCCGTAGCCGAGCACGGGAACGAGGAGGTAGAAGGCGAAGAAGATCCAGATCGCCGTGTAGGCGGACGTTCTCGCCTGCCTCGCGTCCGGGACGGTGAGGAATCGGATCATGACGTGCGGCAGGCCGAGCACGCCGAGAACGAGCCCGACTGTCTGCGACAACTGATCGAACGACGCCGCGCCCGACGTGCGCTGCGGTGCGACGAACGACTGACCGAATTCGGCGAGCGCGGTGCTGAACGGGCCGAAGGGGTTGAAGTCGAAGCGCACCAGCACGAGAACGAACAGCACGACGGCACACACCATGAGCAGACCGGTCTTGATGATCTGGATCCAGCTGGTGGCGAGCATCCCGCCGACGAGCGTGTATGCGGTGGTGAGTGTTCCGATGATCAGCACGGCCACCGCGTAGTCGAGGTCGAACAGCAGCGACACCAGCAGTGCGGCACCGACCAACTGCGACACGAGGTAGACCACGCTGATCACCACCGTGCTGAGCGCCATCATCGAGCGCACGTCCTTGCCGGGGAAGCGGGTGGCGAGGACATCCGCCAGCGTGAAGCGGCCGAGGTTGCGCAGCGGTTCGGCGATCAGCAGCATCGCGAGAACGAACGCGACGGGCACGAAGACCGCGAGATAGAACCCGTTGAAACCGGTCAGGGCGATCGCACCGGTGACACCGAGAAACGAGGCGGCAGAGATGAAGTCGCCGGCGATCGCGACACCGTTCTGGCGACCGGTGAGACTGCCGCCGGCGACGTAGTGATCGGCCGCCGACTTGTTCCGCTTGGACGCCCACGCGGTGATCATCAGGGTGACGGCGACGAGCGCCGCGAAGAGTGACGCAGAGACGAGGTTCACGGCGCGTTATCCTTTCGTCCGCGATGCGGTTCGGGCGTCGAGTTCGGCGGCACGCGCCATGTAGTACCGGGCCACGACGATGGCGACGGCGAATTGCGCGACTGCGTAGAGCCACGCCACGGTGACACCGCTGAACACGACGCCGTCCAGCAGTGAGGTGAACCCGCCGAGGATCGGCAGGGGCAGGAACAGGGCGAGGACCAGGGCGCTGAGACGAAACGTCAGGGCGGCACGGGTATCTGCGAGCTCCTGCAGGTCGGAATCCTGCGGGAGCCCTTCTCGAGGTGGCGAGGTGTCCATGTCTATCTACCTCCAGCTGCGGTGGGAACGAGGGCGGGTGTCACGGTGATCGGATCGGACCATTCGTCGTAGAACAGCCAGTCGGGGGACTCGACCGGGACCGACAATCGGTGGAACTTGCGCTGGAAGTAGACGAGGCTGTCGCCCTGTTCGCGTGTGCGGACGCGATCGAGTTCGATGAACATCACCGAATGCGATCCCATTGTCTTGATGTCGGCGATCCGGCCCGCGAGCACCACATGGGCGGCGCGCAGGATCGGGACACCGTCGCCGGTGTCCTCCTCCCAGATGTCCCACTGGAAGCGGTCAGCCATCGCTACTTTCGTCGCGCCCGCGAAATGCATGGCCAGCTCTTCGTCGTCGCCGGCGAGCACGTTGATGCCAACCCGGCCATTTTCCCGGAATACGTTGTGCATCGCGCTGTTCTGATTCACGCACACGAGCGCCGTAGGAGGGGAGTCGGTCACCGAGCAGACCGCGGTGACGGTCATTCCGCAGCGCCCGGCGGGGCCGTCGGTCGTCACGACGTTGACCGCGGCGGGCAGATTCGCCATGGCGGTGCGGAAATTCAGTTGCATGGGTGTGAGTTCGGGCATTTTCAGCCTCCGTGAGTCGGAACGGGAAGTCGTGTCACCACGTGGCGCCGGCGATCCTGCAAAGAAGGATATGACGCGCTCGTGCGCTGGAACATTGGCGGCGACGCTACTTTCTCGCAGGAAGTCGCGTATCCGGGTAGGGGATTTCTTCAGTTGCCTATCGCTTCCGTTACGGTCGGTGTTGACTGGACGGGGAAGCAAGCCATCTGTGCGAGGCAGGATTCGATGGAGCAGCAAGAAACACGGGTTTACATCGTCGACGACGATCAGGAGTTGTGCGCGTCGCTTGCGTGGCTACTCGATTCGGTCAACATCACGTCGGAGTACTACTTCTCGGTGCAGTCGTTCCTCGAGGAGTACCGCCGCGACATCCCGGCCTGCCTCGTCCTGGACGTCCGGATGCCGGAAGTCGGGGGATTCCAGCTCCAGGAGACACTCCTCGCCGACGAATCCCCGATTCCGATCATCTTCGTGTCGGCGCACGGCGACATCAAGATGTCGGTGCGGGCACTGCAGCGGGGTGCGCTGACGTTCATCGAGAAGCCCTACGATCCGCAGCACATGCTCGACGTGATCCAGGATGCGCTCCGGGTCGCGCGGCAACGATTCGGCGAGCGTCGCAACCGAACGGAATTGCAGGGTCGGATAGACGCGCTGACGGTGCGGGAGCGGGAAATTCTCGCACTCGTGCTCGACGGGTTGCCGAGCAAGAACATCGCCAAAGAGCTGGGTATCAGCGTGAAGACGGTCGACGTGCATCGCACGCGTATCAAGGAAAAGACCGGAGCAGAAAGCATTGCGGTTCTCGTGCGCGACATTCTGCAGGCCGGACTTTCCGTGACCTGAAAGTGTTCAGGGAAGCTCGACGACGAGTCGCGCGGATTTCGCGCGCGACACACACGCGGCGATTCTGTCTCCCGCCTTTCTCTCACTCTTGGTGAGGCAATTGTCCCGGTGGTCGGGCTCGCCCTCGAGCACGTCCATGACGCACGTGCCGCAGATCCCTTCCCGGCACGAGGTGTCGATCTCGATGTCGTTCTCTTCGAGTACGTCGGCGATGGATTTTCCGGCCGGCACTTCGAACACCTCGCCCGTGTCGAGTTCCACCTCGAACGCCGTATCCGACTCGGTCGCGGCAGGCGTCGCCGCCTCGAAGTGTTCGAAGTGGACCGCGTCCTCGCCGACCGCAGGTTCGGCCAGCAGGCGCACCCGATCCATGAAACCTTCGGGGCCGCACGTGTAGACGTGGGTGGCGGCGGACGCGTCCGCCAGGATCTTCTCGAGCGCCGAGAACTGGTCGTCCCGCGTGAGACCGAAGTGCTGGTGCACGTCCTGCCGGAAATCCGCATTCTCCAGCAGGTCGACGAACGCGGCCTGCGCCCTCGTGCGCGCGAAATAGTGCAGGTCGAATCGCTGTCCTTGCCGATGCAACGCGAACGCCAGACTCAGCATCGGCGTCAGCCCGATCCCCGCTGCGACGAGGATGTGCCGATCGGCACCCTCGGCGAGCGTGAGCAGTGTCCGCGGCCCGCTGATCCGCAACTCGCTGCCAGTCGTCACGTGATCGTGCAGCGCGGCCGAGGCGCCGCGCGGACCGGTCTCGCGTTTGACGGCGACGACATACGATTCGGACTCGTGCGGCGGGCTGCACAGCGAGTACTGGGTGAGGACCTCGGTGGGTCCGAGGATGTCGATGTGGGCGCCCGCAGGGTACGGGTCGAACCGTGAACCGTCCGTCCGGACCAGCCGGAACGACTTGATGTCCGGCGTTTCCTCGACGATTTCCGCGACAGTGACAGTGAACATGCTCATGGTGATTCTTCCTCCGGTGCTGCGACCCGTCGCCCTCGAGCGGGGGTCAGCGCATGTACAGGCCGCCGTTGACGTCCCAGCAGGCTCCGGTCACCGACGCGGCGGCCGGGGACGCGAGGAGGGCGACCGTCTCGGCGATGAATTCGGGCGACCCCAGTGTGCCCACGGGAATGGTGGTGAGAATGGCCGCGAGTTTGTCCGCGGGCACTGTCTCGCGCACCACGGGCAGGTCCAGCGGTCCCGGCGACACCGCGTTGACGGTGACACCCGACGGTGCGAGTTCCCGGGCGAAGACCTTGGTCAGCGTTCCGACGCCGCCCTTCGCGGCCGCGTAGTGGGCCCCGGTTGCCGTGCCGCCGTTCTGGCCGGCGAGCGAGGCGATGTTGACGATGCGGCCGTAGCCGCGTTCGGCGAAGTGGCTTCCGAACACCTGGCAGCCGAGGAACGCGCCGTTGAGGTTGATCTCGACGATGTCCGAGAATTCCTCCGGCGCAATGTCCATCAACGAGCCGGTCTGGGAACGGCCGGCATTGTTGACGAGAACGTCCGCCCCACCCCAGACGTCGACGACCCGGTCGCACAGGGACTCGAAGTCGGACTTCTTCCGAACGTCGAGGACGGCGGCGACGGCGGTGTTCCCGGAGGAATCCAGCGCCACCGCAGTCTCTTTCGCGGCGGCCTCGTCGATGTCCGCGACCAGTACGCGATATCCGCGGTCGTGCAACAGGCGGGCGATGGCGGCGCCGAGTCCGCGTCCGGCGCCGGTGACTACTGCGACGTGATCCATGTCGAACTCCTATTTCTGGAGGGAAAGGTCAGAGGAGGTAGCCGGAGGCGTTGACCGCGCCCTGCGAGTTGACGAGCCGGATGACCTTCAGGTCCAGCCGTGGGCCGTCCTCGGTGTAGCGGATGCGGTGCGTGACGTCGGCCGCGAGGGTCTGCTGGTCGTCGCGTTTGAAGCCCACGAGGATCTGTGCGGACCTCAGCGTGATCGAGTCGTCGGTGCGGTCCTCGACGGTGAAGCGGGAGACGGTGCGGACGGTGCGGGCCGCGGCGAGCGCGGACATCGAGTAGCCGGAGGTCAGGCGTTCGATCCGCATGCGCCGCATCCGGGTGTCGTCGTTGACCATGTTCAGCGATCCGTCGAAGTCGTCGGTGTCGGGGTCGATGGGTATGACGTACCGGCCTTCGTCGGTCCAGAGTGCGTCCCAGGTCTGGTAGTCCTTGGCGTCGAGCAGGGCCGCTTCGTGCCAGACGAGTTCGATGGCCTGCAGTACCCGGGTGTCGGACAGTGCGATCGTCAGGAGGTCAGTGCTCATCGGTCATCATCCTCTTCCACATTGCGTAGGCTTCGCGCATTCCGGTTTCGTCGGTGACGTGCGAGGTGCGGTGCCCGTCGCTGTCGAGTGCTTCACGATTGAGACCGCGGTTCACCATGATCGGCATTCCGGGTGCGCCGCGGGAGCCGCGCTGAACCCGGTCCCAGGCCTCGGAGTCGTCTGGGCTGCCGAACCCGAACGGGCCTTGGAAATGTTCGTGGATGCGGAGACGTTCGCGGTTGACGATCTCGGGTCCGCCGTCCATGCCGAGGGCGATGTGCCGGATCTCGGTCTCGTCGACCGCGATCGGGCGCAGTACCCGGAAGAACKACATCGACATCGCGACGTTGGGGAAGATGTTGAGGTTGAACCCGGCGCCGTGCATGGAGCGGACGATGCGGCGGACCTGGTCGGCGGGCATCGTCTTCGACAGCTCTTCGACGATGTGGTCGAAGCGGGCCTGAATCTTCTCGGTGCCGTCGTGGTCGAGGTCGACGTGCTCCGGGACCATGATGGCGACGCTGTGGCCGTTGCCGAGCGCGTGCGTGACGGCGTTGTCGTCGGTCATGAAGGAGAGCATGTCGGCGGTTTCGGCGTCGACGGACGACATCCAGGATCGGTGCACGATGGGGAAGTGGTAGCCGTCGGTGGTGTTCTCCAACTGGATCTTCCAGTTGCCGCGGAAGCGGAAGCAGTGCTCGCCCTGGGTCTTGATCGGGTAGCCGGCGCCCTGCTTCATGAACAGGTCGATCCACACTTTCGCGTCACCGAGGAAGTCGTCGAGGGGCTCGACGTCGGGGTTGAAGCTGGCGAAGATCATTCCCGCGTACGACTCCACTCGCAGGCTCTGCAGCGGGAGGTCCTTCTTGTCGAGGTCCTCGTCGTAGCCGTCGGGGTAGGGGATCCCGCGCAGCCGCCCGTCGAGGGCGTACGACCAGCTGTGATACGGGCAGGTGAACCCGTTGGCCTTGCCCTTGGGGACCTCGCAGACGCTGGCCCCGCGGTGGCGGCACCGGTTGAGCAGAACGTTGAAGTTGCCCTTGCGGTCGCGGTTGACGATCACGGGCTGCCTGCCGATGGTCGCCATCTTGTAGCTTCCGGCCTCGGGAATCTCGCTCTCGTGGGCGACCCACACCCAGGTGCGGTAGAAGATTCGCTCGAGTTCGGCCTCGAACATGTCGGGGTCGGTGTACAGCGATCCGTCCACGCGGTCGTCGGTGGCGAGGTCCGCGAAGTTGGTTTCCGTGAAACCGGTGTCTGTGGGATCCAGCGAAGTGGTCATCACATTCTCTTTCCATTCGATTCGAGCAGTCGCGGAGCCTCGTCGAGGCGGGTGGCGAACAGCTTCTCGGTCGTGAAGTGGCTGATCCGGGCGGTGCCGTCCCGGACTTCGCACTCGGCGGTGATGCGGGCGACGAGCAGTTCGGCCGATTCGTCCTCGTACCGCGACAGCTGTTGCATGACCCACCGCCCCTGCGCTGTGGGTGCGTCCACGTCGATCTGCTCGTTGCCGAGCAGGTGCRCATTTCTCCGGAAATGAGAGTTCGGTGGGAGGTACGCGGTGAGCATTCCGACGATCTCCCGGCGGCCCTGCCGCCTGCCGAATTTGTGCGCGTAGTCGCTGCCGACGCCTTCCCACACCGCGTCGGCGGTGAAGAGGGAGCCGAGTTCCTCGGCCGAGAACTGCACGGACGGAACGTCACACAGTTCCATGTAGCGGCACATCACCCGGTGAACGGCCTCGCGCCTCTCGATGCGCTCGGTCGCGCTCGCACGGTGCATGTCGCTCACACGCCGAGGTCGACGTCTTCGCGGACGGTGAGCGCGCGGCCGATGCGGGCTTCGATCTTCGCGTAACGCCACAGCGTGTACTCCCCGACCGTGGTGGTGCGGAAGAGGTTGCAGACGTCCTTGACGGTCTGCTGGGTGTCGACGTCGGCGAGGATGTAGCAGGTCCACGGCCARCCGTCCGACGGTCCCACCATGTGGCTGTCGTCGTCGATGTCCCCGATCAGCCGGACGCCGGGCGTCTCGGCCAGCGCGTCCATCATCCCGGAGAACGCCTTCCACACCAGGCCGCCCTGGCCGGTCGGGAGGTCGAAGAAGTTCTGGTTGATGCCGATGCAGAACAGCACTCTCAGTGGTGCGGTCATGGTTGTACTCCTGAAAGGTCGGTGGTCGGGGTGCGGACGATGCTCAGATGAAGCCGGGGAACGGCGGGATATCCATGAGCACCGCACCGGCGCTGTCGTAGATGCCGTCGCCGAGGAAGGCGTGCTGCGGCGGGACCAGGGCCTCGCGCATGTACCGCTGCATGGCGTTGCCGTCGTAGATGGCGCCGGTGCCCGACAACTGGAAGGCGGTGTGCACGGCGGACGCACCCGCCTTGGCGACGTGGGTCGAGGACAAGCGAAGAAGTGCCGCAAGCTTTTCCGGGACGGGATCGCCGGCGACCACCGTGGCGTACGCCTCGTCGGTGACCTCGTAGAAGAAGGCGCGCGCGGACCGCAGCGTCGCCTCCGCCTTGGCCAGGTCGATGCGGTAGTAGGCGCGGTCGGCGAGTTTGGGCGCTCCGGTGATCCCGGTGCGTCCCGCGCCGACCTTGATCGCGTAGTCGAGCGCCGCGCGTCCCACTCCGAGATTGACGACGGCCAGCACCTGGGCGGCGTACGCGATGGAGGGATAGCGGTAGAGGGGTTCGTCGACGGTGGGGGTTCCGCCCCGGATGAACGTCCAGTCCTCGGGCACGACGACGCCGTCGACCTTCAGTTCGTGGCTGCCGGTTCCCGAGAGACCGACCACGTCCCAGTTCTCGACGATCTCGACGTCCTTCGGCCACAGCAGGGCGGTGCGTGGCTTCCCCGCGGTGGAGTCGCCGCCGCGGATGCCCACACCGAGGATGTCGGCGCCCTTGCATCCGCTGGCGAACTTCCACTGCCCGGTGATCTTCAGGCCTCCCGGCACCTGTTCGACGGGCTGCACCGGAAACAGGCCGCCGGCGAAGACGAGGTCGGGGCTGTCCTTGTACAACTCGGCCTGCGTCGCGAGGGGCAGCGCCGCAAGGTAGACGAGGGCGGAGCCGAAACTCGCGACCCAGCCCGCCGACGCGTCCACCGCGGAGATTCGTTCGATCATCCGCAGAAACTCGCTCGGGGGCAGTGCGTCGCCGCCGAATCGGCGGGGGGTCGCCGCGCGGTAGATGCCGACCTGCTTGAACTCGTCGATCATGTCGCGAGGCACGAACTTCTGTGTGGCGAACTCTTCCCGCCGCAWTGCGACGTGCTCGAGGACGTCCTCGAACGACAGCGTCCCGTTCGCGGCGGTGTCCGTCGTGTCGAGGGTCGGTGCGGTGGTGGTCATCAAATACTCCGATCGACGCGAAGTAGAAGGGGTGTGGCGTGTTTCGTGTCGAGTTTCACGCTATTGCGGTGGCGGGCATCACTCAATCGGTGCTTCCTCCCGCACACGTGCAGAGATGTCGCCTCGGAGTAAAGGATTTCCCTATCGTGTCCGCGGTCTGCACGCTCAGTAGACTCGACGTGAGCCCAAGGAGGCCGCATTGTCCGATCTCGCGCCGTCCGACTACGAACAACTCGTCGAGTCGCTCCGCTACTGCGTCCTGGTCCATGATGCGGCGACCAAGGACATCCTCTGGGCCAACAGGGCTGCGTCGGAACTACTCGAGTTCACGGTCGAGGAGCTCAAACCGCTCAAGGCCCCCGACATGAGTTCCCCGGCGAAGCGCTACCGCCGGTCGGTGGGACGGCGGTGGCTGCAGGAGGCCGTCGACAACGGGGCGGCGGTCACCGAATGGGCGTATCGCGCGAAGAGCGGGCGAGAGGTCCTGACGGAGGCGATCGCGATCCGGGTCGAGCTGTGCTCCCGGACCGTGGTGATGGTGCAGTTCCGCGACATCGAGCAGGAAACGTCGATGCGCCGCGACCTCACGCGCACCGAGGCCGATCTCAGCCGCACCGAGGCCCGCCTGGCCGCGTTCCTGCGGAACATGGCCGAGGGCATCCTGGTCCTCGACGACGACAGCCGCATCACGTATGCGAGCGAGGCGGCGTCGGAACTCCTGAAGGTCCCGGTGGCATCGCTTGTCGGCGAACGCTTCACGGAGTTCTGCCGGGCGGGGCAGTCACGGGAGAGCGTGCGCCGGGCCCTGGACCTGACCACCGCCGACGGGGGTTCCCAGAGCCTGCGCTACGAGGTGGAATTGATGTCCGAGGAGCGCCGGTGGCACGCGGGAAGCTGCCAGCACATCGCGATCGAGAATGATCTGAGCGGGCACCTGCTGCTCTTCCACGACGTCACCGAGCACGTCCGCACCGAACAGGAGCACGAACGGGACTCGCAGTACCTCAACTATCTGGCCCGCTACAACGCGATGGGCGACATGGCCATGGCCATCGCGCACGAGTTGGCCCAGCCGCTCGCGGCCGCCACCAACTTCATCGCTGGAACGCAGAGCCGCCTCGGTGACGGGCACAGCAGTCACGACGAGGTGAGCTGGGGCCTCGGGGAGGCGCGCAAGCAGATCGACCGGGCCAATCAGATCGTCCGGAGCCTGCGCGAATACGTGACACAACTCGAGGAGTCCCAGCAGATCGTCGACCTCAACGACATCGTGGACGAATGTGCGTATTTCGTCGACATCCGCGCGCGGCAGAAGGGTGTTCACGTCGAGTACCTCCGGGCGCACGACACGGTTGCCGTCGTGTGCGAACGTGTGCTCACCGGGCAGGTCATCCTGAACCTGTGTTTCAACGCCATCGACGAGATGGCGGAATGGCCGGCAGCCGACCGCATCGTGACGGTACGCACGGACGTCACCGAGACGGAGGGCGTCGTGAGCGTCGAGGACCACGGCAAGGGTCTCTCGCACGTCCCGGACGGCCGAATCTTCGACGGCGCGTTCACGTCGAAGTCCACGGGCCACGGAATCGGACTTGCGCTGAGCCACCGCATCATCACCCGCCAGGGCGGGACGATCACCGCACGCGAGAACGATCCGCACGGGGCGGTCTTCACGTTCACGCTGCCGGTCGACCCGAACCGCTGAGCGACCAACACTCACAGGGTAAAGGTTTCTTGGATTCCGTTGAGCACGATCCGGTTCTAGCGTTATGGGAAAACCACCGCGGCCCCGGAGGTACCTCGTGGACTATTCGCATCACCACCGCACATTCCTGACCTGTTACGCCGACACCCACCGCTACGGCTGGCATCACGTCGACCTGTTCGTGCACGACGAGCACGGCAACGAAGTGAACTGGGTGCACTGGCAGGTGAGGGAGGACGGACCGGACGGCGCCGACGTAGCCACCGCGCGCGTCGAGCCGAACCTGCGGCGGACCACCGATTGGCAACGCGGAATCAGCGCCGACGGAAGCGAGTACTGGATCGCGGAGGCGGCCTGGGCGCAGTGACGTGCCCGGACGCCGAACGGCCGGTTCGCCCACAGCAGTGGTGAACCGGCCGTTCGGATGTAGCGGTGTCGGGCCTACGCGACACTCTCCGTCACGCGCTCGAACACGACCTTCCCACCCAGCACGGTCGTGACGACCTGCATCGCGGGTATGTCGTGCGGATCGATGGTCTCGAGGTCGCCGTCGAGGATGCACAGGTCGGCCACCTTGCCGACCTCGAGTGATCCCTTCCAGTCCTCGGCGAAATCCTGCCAGGCCGCATTGATCGTATAGGTCCGGACGGCGTCGGCGAGCCCGATGGTCTGGTCGGGTCCGCTCACCGCGCCACTGGCCTTGCTTTCCCGCAGGATCATCGTCGAGATGCCCTGGCGCCAATCGGGTGGTGTGACCGGTGCGTCGGAACTGCTCATCAGGTGCACCCCGGATTCGACGGCGCTGCGGTACGGCCACTCGTAGGCGGCGCGTTCGGTCCCGACCACCCCCACCTCGAGGTCGGCGATCGTCCACTTGATCGTCGGGTTCATGTTGACGCCGATATCGTTCTCGGCCAGTCGCTTCAGGGTGGCTTCGCTGATGAAGTCGCCGTGGATCAGGTAGTGCCGGGCATCGTCGCGGGGGTGCGCGATCTGTGCGGCGATGATCGCCTCGGCGACGGTGTCGATGGCACGGTCGCCGGTGACGTGCACACCGATCTGGTAGCCGGCTTCGTGACCGATGCGGACCATTTCGGTCACCTCGTACACCTGCCGCTCGTCGGTGTCGCCGCCGACGCACAGGGAGCCGCAGCCGCCGCCGACATACTCCTCGTGCATCCACGCAGTCTTGCTCGGCGGGATGCCGTCGGCGAACACCTTCACCCCGAGAACCCGGAACATCCGCGGGTCCACCGTGTCCGGGACCTCGATGTCGGCGAGGTTCTTCCCGAAATCCTCGGCGGAACCGGACATTCCGGTGGGCAGGAGGAGCAGGTTGACGCGGGCGCCTAGTTCTCCGCGGCGGGCGAGGTCGGCGTACACCGACAGGCCCTCGGCGCCCATCGCACCGCCGGCGAGGGCTTCGCCGCCGGGGCCGATCGCGGGGTCGGTGAAGCTGGTGATCCCTTCGCTCTGCAGGATCGAGATCGCCGAGCGGAGTGCTTCCTCCCGGCGCTCCCGGGTGAGGGTCGGCAGAACCCGCTGCACGAGGGCCTGCGCTCCCTCCATGACGATGCCGGTCAGCAGGCCGTCCTCGCCGGTGGGCATGAGGCTGCCGGGCGGCAACGGGATCGTCTCGTCCACCGCGGCGAGGGCAAGCGCCGCGCTGTTCACCCACGATGTGTGCCGGGAGAAGTCCTGCAGGAACACGGGATTGTTCGGGGACACCTCGTCGAGGTCCCAACGGGTCGGTGTCCGCCCGTCCTCGGTGAGGCATTCGTCGAGATAGCCGTCGTCCCAGCCCGTTCCAATGATCCAGGCGCCGTCCTCGGCTGCCGAGGCGGCCTCCCGCACGAGTTCGCGGACGTCGGCGATCGACCGGACGGCCGGGAACGACACGTCGAGCGACAGCGGCGGCGTGTCGAGTCCGTAGGCGATGGCGTGCAGGTGCGAATCGTTGATTCCTGGGAGGATCGTCCTCCCATCGAGATCCGTGACCACCGTGTCCGGTCCGATCAGGGTTTCGATCTCGGCGTCGGTGCCCACCGCGTGGACGAGTCCGTCGCGGACCGCGAGGGCGGTGGCGATCGTGAAGTCCTCGTCGACGGTGAAGACCTTGCCGCGGGTGTAGACGGCATCGGCGTAACTCATCGGTTCCTCCAGGGTGCTGTCGGTGGGAGGGCGGTCAGACGGCCATCGGGGCCATGCCCAGGATCATCAGTGCGGAACCCGCCGCCGCGGTCTTGACGCCGGAACGGCGCTCGCGGCGCGGGGTGGAGCGGAAGAGATACAGGGTCAGCAGTGCCCAGCACACGAGCACCACGAGGGGAAGCCAGCCGGTCGAGATTCCTGCGCCACCGTGATGGTGGCCGGAGGGTGCCGGCGCCGACGCCGCCGGAGCGGGAGCGGACATCGGCGCCAGGAGCAGCAGCACCCCCATCGCCGTGAGGTCGACCGCGCAGGGAACGGCGGTCCGGCGGTGCATGGTCTCGCCGGTGACGAACACGGCGAGGGCGATGAGGACGGCGCCCCCCAGCAGGTGAATTCCCGCCGGCACACCGGGGATCATCATCGCGATCATGGACAGCGCCATCGCACCGTGCGCAATCTGGACCCGGCAGTCCGTTCCGTGTGCCCGCCACATCGGGACGAGGGCCCCGACCGCTCCGATGAACATCGCCGCATGCACGGCAGGGATCTCGAACATCGTCGGACTCAGATCGTCGGGGTGAGTTCGCGGCTCTGTCCGACATATGCCCGGCTCTGCCGGGTGACCCGGGCGACGACCAGTCCGGCGACGAAGAACAGTGCGATCACGGCGAGCAGGATGTCCGCGAGCAGTTCCGACCCGCCGATCAGGGTGGTGAAGTTGTCGAGCACCAACCAGGTGACGGCCACCAGACCCACGCATCCGAGCACGGGGGCGATGCGGGTGTGCCAGAGTCGGGTGTCCAGCCGGGTGCGGGCGAAGAACGCGATGATCGCGACGCTGGTGAGCACCATCAGCACCAGGATGCTCACGGTGGCCAGACCCGCCATCCAGGTGAACAGTTGCAGCACCGGGTCCGCGCCGGCGAGTGCGAACACCCCGACGACCACCGTCGCGGAGATCGTCTGGGCGATCGAGCCGACGTGCGGGGAACCGTGCTTGGGGTGGGTGCGGGCCAGTGCCCGCGGGGCCGCACCCTTGCGGGCGAGGGCGAACACGTACCGGGAGATGGCGTTGTGGAACGCCAGCAGCGCGGCGAACAGACTCGTGACGAGCATGATCGCCATGACGTCGGCGGCGGGTCCGCCCAGGAACTGCGCGGCGGCGGCGAACGTCAGCCCGGCAGGGTCGGCGGCGGCCGCGTCGGACACGTTGTCGCTGCCGAACGCGAGCACCACGGCCCAGCTGGCCAGGGCGTACACCAGTCCGATGACGATGACGGCGGCGTACGTCGCGATCGGGATCGTGCGCCGGGGGTTGCGGGCCTCCTCGCCGTAGATCGCGGTGGCCTCGAATCCGATGAACGACGCGATCGCGAACATCAAAGCGACACCCGGTGATCCGCTGAAGAACGACGTCGGGGTGAACGACGCGAAGTCGATGCCCGCGGCTCCGCCCTTCACCAGGACGCCGAACGACAGCGCGAGGATGATGCCGATTTCGAGGACGAGGAGAACGCCGAGCACCTTGGCGCCCAGATCGATGCTGCGGTACCCGAGCACGGCCACCAGCGCGATGAGGACGAGCGCCCACATCCACCAGGGCAGGTCGGGTCCGCCGTACTGGACGACGAGGCCCTGAATGGTCGCGGCGGCCAGGCCGTAGACGGCGGCCTGGATGGCGGTGTAGGTCAGCAGAGCGAGACCGGCGGCCCCGAGTCCGCAGGATTCGCCGAGACCCTTGGCGACGTAGGCGTAGAACGCGCCGGTGTCGACCATGTGGCTGCTCATCGCCGCGTATCCGACGCTGAAGACGAGCAGGACCAGCGCGGCGATGAGGTAGGCGGTCGGGGCGCCCGCGCCGTTGCCGATCGCGATCATGACGGGCAGGGCGCCGCCGATCGCCGTGAGGGGAGCGGCGGCGGCGATGACGAGGAAGACGATCCCGACGACGCCGATGGATCCGCGCAGCTTGCCGGGTCCGGAACCCGTGGTGGTGTCAGACATGAGTGCCTCCGTCCGAGTGGCAGCTGCTGCTGCCTCCGGTCGAGCAGTGCTTCGACGTCGTGCGGGGCACATCGAGAGAGGGGTTGCGGTCGAAGAAACCGTTGGGCTTCAACGTGAATCCGGTGTAGTCGACGGGCATGATCGGCCAGTCCTCCGGGCGCGGGAAGTGGGTGAGGCCGAACGTGTGCCACACGACGAGGTCCTCGTTCTCCAGATCGCGGTCGCCGGCCACGAAGCTGGGCAGTCCTGCGCCGCCGGCGTGCTGGTTCACGAAATCGCCTGCCGCGTACCGTTCCTTCTCGTCGAACTGGGTGACCCACAGGTGCTTGGTGGCGAACGTCGCCCGCGCAGCGATCGAGGAGTCGTCGTCGGCCAGCAGGATCGGCTGCCCCTCCGGGTGCAGTGCGTACGCCACCGGCTTGCCCAGACGGTTCAGCTTGTTCGGGTTGCTGATGTGCCACACGCGTCCGACGCTGTTGTCCGCGAGGCGCTGAGCCTCGGATTCCTTCGTCAGCGGTGTGCGCTCGAGGGTGAACGCATTGCCGTGCAGGTTCCCGGGGCCCATCTTCACCCGCTTGGTCTGCACTTCCTCGACGGAGTTGCGGTCGCCGTCGATCATCATGTCGAGGCGGGCGCTGAACAGGTGCTGGTGGTACGGGGCGCCGAGACCGGGGGCGATCTCGGAGGCGTACGGGTAGTCGCCGCCCGGGTGTCCCGACGTGAAGACGACGCCGGTGGCCTTGACCTCGAACTCGATGGTGCCGTCGAGGTAGAGGTACCAGAAGAAGCCGTAGTCGTAGTTGCCGATCGTGGTGAAGAAGGAGACGACCAGGCGGCGCTGGCGGCGCGTCTCGGCCGAGCCGGCCCACAGGTCGGTGTGCTTCCACAGCACGCCGAAGTCTTCCTCGTGCATGCACACCGCGTTCTTCAGCGTCTTGGGGCTGCCGAACTCGTCGGCGATGACGGCGTCGAAGTAGGTGATGTCGCCGACGCAGTCGCAGCCGAGTTCGAGGGCGTTCGCGTAGCGACCGACCATGTACTCGCCGGTGTCGAAGTAGTTCTGCCACGACCGGACCGGCGAGGGGTCGCCGTAGGGCACGACCATCTCGGCGATGGACGCGCGGTGGATGATCGGGCGAACCCGGTCGCCGTCGGCGAATCCGAGCTGATGGAGGACAAGTCCCTCGCGGGCGTCGAAGCCGACGCGGAACGACCACTTCTCCCAGTCGACGCGGTTGCCGTCGACGACGAAGCTGGGGCCCTCGGGCTGGGTGATCTCGATCGGCTTCTGGGTGGTGCGCAGCGGGCCGGTGACGGCGAGGTCGTCGAAGTTGCCCGACTCCTCGGGGATCGGGACGGCGCCGAGGTCGAGGACGTCGGTGACGGTCCGGTTCATGACGTCGACGAAGCCGACGAGCCCGTCGATCGGGTGAGCCCAGGCGTGGTCCTTCGGGTGGTCCTGGCGGAACGCGAGCCCGCGGAGGATCCGCTTGCCGGTCTCGCCGGGGTAGTCGAAGACGCCGGCCGAGAGGGGAGCGACCCGGACGTCGGCGACGTCGAGTCCGCGCGTGGCAAGTGCGGCGAGCCAGCGTTCGTCGGCGGACAATACCTGCTCGACGAGTTCGAATTCCTCGTCCAGGACCGGCATCTGACCGTCCCGGGTGGCGTCGAGGGTGACCGAGCTGATCACCGACCGCCGGGTCACGGACACCACGACATCCACGGCGTTCGGGGACGAGATGTCGTGCAGCAGAACGCGGAATCGGCGATCGGTCTCGTTGGTCTCGGCCGGGTACAGGGTCGACTTGTCCGGTTCCTCGAGGCCGACGTAGACGAATCTCGTCTGCTCGGTCAGCGCGTCGGCGGCCTCGAGGATCTCGCGGAGCGATGCGATCTCTTCGACGGTCGGCAGCGACAGCGGGTGGTCGATACGCGCAGGGGAAAGGGTGGGCATGTCGCGATCCTTTGGTTCTACGGGTGTTGAATAAAAAGCTTAGTGACGTACGTTACAGCCGAGGTGCCCTCGTGTAAACAGTGAGTTTCCGACCCGGACATACTGGGCGTCCGGTCAAAGGTGCGCTAACGGATTCCGCAGCAACGGAATTGGACGAGCGTACGAAAACTCAGAGCGTGGTGACGAACCGCTCGAGCATCTCCAACTGACGCTCCGACGACGTCTCGCCCGGCGTGAGGACACCCAGAATCTGCATGCCCATCATCATGTTGAGCAGTTGCTCCACCACGATGGTGACGTCGATGTCGCCGACGGTGCCCTCCTCGCGGGCCTGCTCGAGGAAGATCGCCATCTGCGCGCGCCAGCGGTCCATCGTCCGCCGGTTGGTCGCGGCCATCTGCTCGTCGTACATGGCCCGCGGCCACAGGGAGGCGGCGATCCGGGCCTCGAGGAGCTTCTCCTCGTTGATCGGCATCACCTCGCGGCACAGGATGCGCAGGGCGTCGAGGCCGGTCGCGTCGCCGAGCGCCTCGGTGATCCGGCGATCGGTGGCCTCGGAGATGTGCTCGTACGACGTCCGGAGGATCTCGTCCTTGCCGGCGAAGTAGTGGCTCAGGGCGCCGTTGGTGTACCCGGCCTCGGTGGCGATGTCGCGCATGTTCGCGGCCTCGATACCGCGGGCGGCGATCAGCCGCCAGGCGGCGGCGGTGATGCTTCGCCGACGCTCGTCGTGATCCACGAGCTTAGGCACGACGTGTACCTGCTCCACCAGCGATCATGCGACCACGGTATCAATGAGCTCCGCCGAGATTGAGCACGACCACTCCGGAGACGACGAGACCCAGTCCGAAGATCTTCGTCGCGGTCAGCGGTTCACCGAGGAATGCGGCCCCGATCGCGACGATCGCCGCCGTCCCGAGCCCCGACCACATGGCGTAGGCGATCCCGACCGGCACCGTCTTGACCGCCTGCGACAGGAACAGGAACGCGACGACGTACCCGGCCAGGCACCCGACCGTCGGCCACAGCCGGGTGAAACCCTCGGTGGACTTCAGCAGGCTCGTGCCGAACACCTCGGCGGCGATCGCGGCGAGCAGGAACACGTACGGCATGGGGACAGGGAACCATGCCGGGAGCGGTGAGGCGTGCAGCGCCCCACCGCTCCCGACGGTGCCGTCTACGAGTACATGATGACGCCGCGGACGTTCTCGGCCTTCCGCATGGCCTCGTAGCCGTCGTTGATCTGGTCGAGTGTGTATGTCCTCGTGATCATCTCGTCGAGCTTCAGCTGACCCTCCATGTACAGGCGGAGCAGATGAGGGATGTCGAACCGGATGTTCGCGTTGCCGAACCACGCCCCCTTGAGTGTCTTGCGCATCGCCGTCAGATCGAACAGGTTCAGGTCGACGTCGTTCTGCGTGACGTCGCCGACCGACACGTGGACGCACGTGCCGCCCTTCGCCACCAGGCTCATCGCCGGAGCGATGATGCGGCCACTCGCATTCGCGACGGTGATGAGCACCTTGTCGGCCAACTGGCCCCACGTCAGGTCCTGGAGGAGGGGGAGCGCCTCGTCGATGCTCGCCGCGGTGTGGGTCGCGCCGAAGATCTTGGCCTGCTCCCGCTTGAACTCCGAGGGGTCGACGACCACGACGTGCCGGGCACCGGCGAGCGCCGCGCCCTGAACCGCCCCGCACCCGACGCCGCCCATGCCGATCACCACGACGGTCTCACCGGCCTGGACGCCGGCGGCGTACACCGACGACCCCCAGCCGGTCGTGACGCCGCAGCCGACCAGCGCCGCCTTGTCGAGCGGGATGTCCTTCGTGATCTTGACGCACGAGGCCTCGTTGACCACCGTGTACGGCGAGAACGTCCCGATCAGGCACTGGATGGCAGCGTCCTTGCCGCGAACGTGGTGCCGCGCCGTGCCGTCCGAGATCTGCCATCCTTCGAGCAGGTGAGCACCCAGGTCGCAGATGCTGGACTGTCCAGTCGCGCACTGCCGGCACCGCCCGCACGCGGGGATGAATCCGAGTGCGACGTGATCGCCCTTCTCGACGCTGGTGACCCCCGGCCCGACCTCGAGCACGACACCGGCGCCCTCGTGCCCACCGATGAACGGGTAGTACTCGAGCGGCAGGCTGCCGTCCCGGACGTGTTCGTCCGAATGGCACATCCCCGACGCCGCCAACTGCAGCAGCACCTCCCCGTGCTTCGGCGGGTCGAGTTCCAGTTCTTCGATCTGCCACGGCTGACCGGGCTCCCACAACACAGCGGCCTGGGTCTTCATGTTTCCTGCTCCTGTCCGACGACGTCGATGGTGTACGGGATCAGAGAATGATGGTGACGACCTTCTCCTCGGTGTTGGCTTCGATTCCGGCCCAGCCGAGTTCGCGTCCGGTGCCACTGGTCTTCATGCCGCCCCAGGGCAGGGCGGGATCGATGGGTGCCCAGCCGTTCACCGCCACCGCTCCGGCCCGGACCTTGCCGGCGAGGGTGTGGGCGTGGGAGACGTCGCGCGTCCAGATCGAGGCGGCGAGCCCGTAGTCGGTGGCGTTGGCGATCGCGATCGCCTCGTCGGTGGTGTCGAACGCGATGACGGTGCCGACGGGTCCGAAGATCTCCTCCCGCGCGATCTTCATGTCGTTGTTCGCGTCCGCGAAGATGGTCGGCTGGACGAAGAACCCGTCCCCGTCCGGGCGGCCACCGCCGGCGGCGACGCGGGCGCCCTCGCTGCGTCCGGCCGCGATGTAGTCGAGGACGGTGTCGCGCTGCTTCGCGTTGACCAGGGCGCCCATCGTGGTGGCCGGGTCGAACGGGTCGCCGAGGACCTGGGCGGACGCGGCGGCGGCGAGACCGTCGACGACCTGCGAGTACAGCGACCGGTGCACCAGGATGCGGGTGCCCGCGGCGCAGACCTCGCCCTGGTTGAAGAACAGTCCCATGGCGGTGCCGTTGATGGCGGCCTCGAGGTCGGCGTCCGGGAGGATGATCTGCGGGGACTTGCCGCCCAGTTCGAGGGTGGTGCGCTTGAACGTGTCGGCGGCGCGCTTGGCGATGATCCGGCCGACGCGGGGGCTGCCTGTGAAGCTGATCTTGTCGACGCCGGGGTGGGCGGCGAGTGCGTCGCCGGCGATCTCGCCGAGGCCGGGCACGACGTTGACGGTGCCCGCGGGCAGTCCGGCCTCCTCGAGGAGCGTCGCGAGGTGCAGGATCGACAGCGGTGCGTCCTCCGGTGGCTTCACCACCAGGGTGTTCCCGGCGGCCAGCGCCGGGGCGATCTTCCACGCCGAGATCATCAGCGGGGTGTTCCACGGGACGATCGCGCCGATCACGCCGACCGGTTCACGGACGGTGTACGAGTGGGTGGGCTGACCGAAGTAGCCGGCGGTCGGGATGGACTGGCCGGTGATCTTGTCGGCCCAGCCGGCGAAGTGCCGGAACGTGCCCGCGGCCATCGGGATGTCGAGCATCGTGGGCTGGCCGACGGGCTTGCCGACGTCGAGGGCCTCGAGCCGGGCGAGGATCTCGCCGTCGCGCTCGATGAGATCGGCGACCTTGTTCAGGATCCGTCCGCGGGCGGCACCGGGCAGCGATCCCCATTCACCGTTCAGCTGGGTGCGGGCGGCCCGGACGGCGTCGTCGATGTCCTGCCCGGTTCCGGCGGACACGTCGACGAGGGGGCGTCCGGTGGCCGGGTTCAGGTCCGTGAACGTTCCGCCGTCGGACGCCGGACGCCACTGCCCGCCGATGAACAGCTGCGTGGCGGTTCCATCAGGAAGCCCTGTGGCACTGACGTTCTCGTGTACTGCGGTCATGGCGTCAACTCTCCCGGTGGTGTTGTGATGGCTGTCACAAGCATGCGGGCGAGGGGGTGGCGTCGTCTTGCACGCACGCGCATGCTTGTTGCTCGTATGCGCACCGATTCGACGTCCGGGGCCGCTGAGTCGCGGTTTCCTGACAGTAAACAGCGCTGTTACGATGCGGACGTGACGACTCGACCCGAGACCGAGGTTCACCGCGACACGGGAGACCCCGCGCCCGTCGAGCGGGAGGTGCCGTCCGACACGCCGACCGGGCCCGATCTCGAGAAGGTGATCGCCAGGCAGGTCCGGGCGCTCCGCAAGGCCAGCGGGCTGTCCGTCGGGGACATGGCAGCCAAGGTGGGGATCTCCAAGGCGATGCTGTCGAAGATCGAGAACTCGCAGACCTCGTGCAGTCTGTCGACACTGGCGCGTCTCGCCGCCGGACTCGACGTGCCGGTGACCTCCCTGTTCCGGGGTGCCGACACCGCCCGCGACGCTGTATACGTCGAGGCGGGCCACGGCGCGGTCATCGTCGGACGCGGCACCCGGGTGGGGCACCACTACGAACTCCTCGGCGCCCTGCGCGGGCAGCACAAGCGACTCGAACCGGTGCTGGTCACGCTCACCGACGCCAGCGAGACGTTTCCGCTGTTCCARCACGCGGGCACCGAACTGCTCTACATGCTCGAGGGCGTCATGGTCTACGGGCACGGCGAGGCCGAGTACACGCTGCGACCGGGGGACTCGCTGCTCCTCGACGGCGAGGGCCTGCACGGTCCCAACGACCTTGTGCGGTTGCCCATCCGGTTCCTCGCCGTCACCGCGTACCCGGACCATCACGAGGAGTGACTCCTCCGACCGCGTTTTCGTCCTTCCTCCACGCCGGGTGCCGGGCGTAGAGTGGCGGGTGGTTCGAAAGGTCGTGGTAGCAATGTTGGCGACAGTTCAGATAGCGTCCGGTGGAAAAGCGGCGCTGCCCTTCGATCCTGCCGAGCCGGTCTACCTGGCCACCGCGGGCGCGATCGGGCTCTACTATTTCGATTACGGCACCGATGCGCGGATGAACGCGGATGATCACGGCGACTTCTACGTCGTTCAGATCCCGCTGTCGGGAACGGCCAGAATTACCTGTGGCGCAGAAGAGTTCGACTCGACCATGTCGGTCGCGTCGATTCTGTCGCCGGGACGCCCAGCAAGCATGGAGTGGCACGAGGGGCAGTCTCAGCTGATCATCCGACTGGCGCGCGGCACCCTCGAAGAGCACCTGCAGGAAATTCTCGGGAGTCCACTCAATCAACCCCTGCGATTCGAGCCGCAGATGGAACTCGGAAGTCCCGCTGTGCGCGGGTGGCGTGAGGCGGTCGAACTGCTCGAACGCGAAGTCGCGAATCATGCAGCAATCACCGGTGATTCGGCCGCGATGGAGGAATTCGATCGAATCGTGCTGACCCAGTTCCTGTCCGCCCAGCCGAACAACTACAGCGACAGGCTTCGGAGTCTGGCTCAGAGCCTGACGTAGTCGGCGACGAAGGCAGGGCCCTGCCCGCGGAATGCTGCGGACAGGGCCTGGTCTGTGTGGCGCTGGATCAGGCCTTCGCGGGGTCTCCCACCGCTTCCGCGGCGATGGCTTCCGCACCGAGCACCGCGTCTGCGCCGTGCTTGGATGCTCCGGTGAGGCCGACGGCGTCGAGCACGTAGGCCGTCTCACCGTGGACGGACACGTCGAGGCCGTCGTATTCGCTGTCCTGGTCGGCCCGGATGCCCATGAACTTCTTCAGTGCCGCGGCGATCACCAGGGTGACAACGAAGCAGTAGGCGAGAACGGCTGCCACGGCGACACATTGGCGCCACAGCACGTCGAAGCCGCCGCCGTAGAGCAGTCCCGCTGCGCCGTTGGGTGCGGCCGGATCCGCGAGGAACCCGATCAGAACGGTGCCGAGGATGCCACCGACCAGGTGCACGCCGACGACGTCGAGCGCGTCGTCGTAGCCGAGCCGGTACTTCCAGGAGACCGCGAAGCAGCAGACCGCGCCGGCCGCGCCTCCGACGACCAGTGCGCCGAGGGGGGAGACGGCGCCGCAGGCGGGCGTGATGGCGACCAGGGCGGCGATCAGCCCGGATGCCGCGCCGAGCGACGTGGCCCGGCCTTCTCGCAGCTTCTCGACGGCCAGCCACGCGCAGATGCCTGCGCATGCCGCGGCGACGGTGTTGAGGATGACGACGGACGCGCTGTTACCGGCGGACAGTGCCGAGCCGCCGTTGAACCCGAACCAGCCGAACAGCAGGATGCCGGCGCCGAGCATCGTCAGAGGAAGGCTGTGCGGGCGCGGCGAGACGGGGAACGTCTTGCGGGCCCCGAGAACCAGGACGACGGCGAGGGCGGCAACGCCGGCATTGATGTGCACCGCCGTGCCTCCGGCGAAGTCGATGGCGCCGAGGGTGTTGGCGATCCATCCACCGATCACCGATCCGTCCTCCGAGTCGAACGCGAAGACCCAGTGGGCGACGGGGAAGTAGACGAACGTGGCCCACAGTCCGGCGAACAGCATCCACGCGCCGAACTTCATCCGGTCGGCCAGTGCGCCCGAGATGAGGGCCACGGTGATGCCGGCGAACAACAGCTGGAATCCGGAGACCAGCGCGGGCGGCAGTCCGGGTTCGGCGGGCGCGTCCAGCAGCGCACTGGAGCCGAAGAACTCGAGCGGGTCGCCCAGGAGGCCGAGGCCGCCGAGGGAATTGCCGAGCACGGCCGAGTAGCCGAACACGATCCACAGCACGCCGACGACGGCGAACGCGCCGAACGTCATCATGGCCATGTTGAGCGTGTTGCGCACGCTGACCATCCCGCCGTAGAACATGGCCAGGCCCGGCACCATCAGGCTCACCGCCGTGAAGGCCGCCAGAATCCAGGCGGTGTCGGCCGCAGCGACTGCTTCGTTCATAGTCGTCCACCTTGATCGAGGATGGCGGGACACTCGCAGTGTCCGCCGATGGGAATCAATGTCTAGCGTCAGTGAACCAAAGTGGAGATTGCAAAAATAGTGCGTTGCGTGACGAATGCGTTAAGTATGGTTTCAGGAAACAAAGTATCTTATTAGTGAACTTGATGAGTGAGGAGGACTGGTGACAACAGCTCGCGAGGCACGCCTCATCCGTCGCGCGGATCGTCGCGTCACGCGGTGGGCCAACGGTGCGGGGACGACCGCGGAGATCGCCGCCGGTGCCGCGTCCCGGTGGCGGTTCAGCGTCGCGACGCTCGACGGGAGTTCGACGTTCTCGCCGTTCCCCGAGGTGGACCGCATCTTCACGGTGATCGGCGACCATCCGGTGTCCCTCGACTTCGGCGGTGGCCCGACCATGATTGCCCGTCTCGGCCCGACCCCCTTCGCCGGTGAGGACGGCCCCGCCTGCGAGGCGGCCGGGGCGACCGAGGCGTTCAACGTGATGGTCCACCGGTCCACGACTGCCGCCTCGGTGGAGATCGTCGAGATCGGGACGGCGCACGAGACAGCCGCGGACGGGCGGGTGGCCGTCCTCCTGCTGGTCCTGAGCGGAGGCCTCACGACGGACCTCGGGCCTCTCGAACCCGGCGACTGCCTGCTCGTCGAACAGGGGTCCGTCCACCTGTCCGGACCGGCGTCGGTCGCTCTCGCCCAGATCCTCGACAGGTGAGCGGCAAAGTGTGCCCCGGCACGCTTCGAGAGAATCCGGCGCAGGCGCTCGATGGCGCGCTCGGTCGCGGGACGATCCTTCGCGACCAGCTGGTGCATGATGAAGCCCTCGATCGCCGAGTACACCAGCAGGGTCAGATCTTCGTCGGCGGTGATGCCCAGGCGGGTCAGTGCCTGGGACGTCGCCTCGATGTACGTGGCGTACAGCAGTTTCACGTGTGGATCGAGGCGCGGCGTTCGCCGGGATTCGAGCATCAGCTCGTACTGGAAGACCTGTAGGTCGGGGTCGCGGGCGACGAGGTCCGTGAGGTGCTCGACGAAGTGGTCGAGTGACGACCCGTCGGCGATGTCGGCGAAGACGCTCGCGCTCTTGTCCAGCGCGTACCGGAGTGCGGCGTCGACGAGGGCGTCCGTCGACGCGAAACTCTGCCGGACTTCCGCGTCCGTGATGCCCGCCTCCGCGGCGACGGCCCGGACCGTCAGACCGCGCAGACCGTCGCGGGCGATCACGGCGACTGTCGCGAGGACGAGGTCGAGAGCCACCTGATCGCTGCAGGGGACTGCCCGCCGCCGCCCGTCAGCCAGCGTCACAGTTCCACATCCCCGTGGGCGGCAAGCCATCTCATGCCGGGTTCCCGGGTGCGGCTGATGCCCTTGTACTCGGCCATGTCCACCGGCAGGTCCTCGAGGACCTTGTACAGCCGTGCACCCCACTCGGGGACGGACGCGACGTCGCGGAGCGGAAGCAGGTAGGTGCGGATGAGGAACATGACGGCGCCGGAGTGGGCGAGCCGGATCAGGTGCTGCACTTCGGTTCTCAGGAACAGTCGGTCGCCTACCTCGGCGAGCGGTCCGTCGGCGAGGGTGCGACGGTCCTTCCCCCACTCCGGATAGGTCTCGGTGGACGTGTCGAGTTTGCCGTCGACGGTCAGCGTCCAGTTGGTGCGCCGGTAGCTCTGGCCGGGTTCGAGCCGCATCAGGAAGTTGTGGGCGCGGGTGATGATCTTCTCGCTGTGGACACGCGGGACGGGGCCGTGGATCTCGAGGAAGCTCATCCCGACGTCGAATCCGAAGGACCAGTCCGCCGCGAACGTCACCAGTCCGGCATCGCCCCACAATGCGCCCTCGCGCTGATCGAGGAGCACGACGTCTTCCTGGATCTGGCCGCAGATGTACACCAGCGGCGGCGCCGGCAGCGTGGTGAGGTCGCCGAACACGAAGCTGTGCTCGATCCCGAGGAGGTCGTTCCGCCAGAACCAGGTGTCCCCGCGACGTTCGAGGGTCATGGTGTCGGGGTATTCGTCGGCGAGGGTACGCATCAGGGTGAGCATGGCGTCCCACGCGGCGGGGACCATGTGCGGCAGGCACTGGTGCCGCGACGGGTCCGCGGTGAGGATGCGTTCGCGCTCGGCGAGTTCGCGGTGGTAATGATCGTCGATGGCGATGCGGGTATCACCCCAGCTGCCGGCGACGGTGTCGGTGGGGTTCCCGGCAGGCTCGACATTGGTGCTGTAGCGGTACTGGTCGCGGGGAAAGGGGAAGGGAAAACGCGCGGTACGCGAGTCGGTCGAGGTCACAGTTCCAGCTCCAATCGGTCTCCTACGGCCCGTGACACGCACGGCATGATCGAATCTCCGGACGCCTTCTCCTCGTCGGTGAGGAACAGGTCGCGGTGCTCGACCTCGCCGCCGCGGACCGACAGCCGGCATTCGCCGCACACCCCCTGGCGGCACAAATTCGGGACGGCGATTCCCTTGTCCAGCAGGGCTTCGAGAAGGCTGGTGCCCGCGGGGACGGGGACGATCATCCCGGTGCGTCCGAGCTTGGCGGCGAACGGGTTTCCATCGGGCAGCGGGCCCGCGCCGAACGCCTCCGAGTGCACCCGGCCCGGCGGCCAGCCGCATTCGCGGGCCCACTCGGCGACCGCGGCGATCATCGGCGCGGGACCGCACGTGTAGACGTGGGTGCCGAGTGGTTGATCGGCCAGCGTCGGGACGAGGCGGTCCGCGAGTTCCCCGGGGGTGGACACTGTGACGAGCCGGTCGCCGCACAGCGCCGCCAGTTCGTCGGCGTGCGCCCCCTGACTGTCGCGGAACGAATAGATCACCTCGAACGAACGACCCCATTCGAGGGCAGCCCGCACGTGCGACAGGATGGGGGTGACGCCGATCCCGCCCGCGACCAGGATGTGGTGCCGGGCGTTGAGGATCGGCGCGAACGCGCTGCGCGGACGGCTCACCCGGACGGTCTGCCCCGGCTGGAGGTCGTGGACCCAGAGCGAACCGCCGTGGCCGTTCTCGTCGAGCCGGACCGAGATCGCGTAGTGGTCCGGCTCGATCGACGGCCCCGTCAGCGAGTACGAGTTGTGCCTGCCCTCGGACCAGTTCACCGCGATATGGCTACCCGGGGTGAACGTCGGCAGCGCGCGGCCGCCCGGGTCCGCGAGCACGACGTGCCGGACACCCGGGCACAGTAGTCGGACCTCGCGCACCATCAGGGCGAGCGCGCCGGTAACACCCTCGCCCGCAGCCGTTTCGAGCACCATGGTCATGGCAGTTCCTCCGCATCGGCTCGGTAACCCAGGTACGCGCTGTGGCGCCGGGAGAAGTGGTAGTAGACGGTCAGCTCTTCGGAACACCCCGTGCACGGCGTCTGCCCGCCCACGGCCACCGGAACGTTCGGCGACGTCGTGTGGCAGTGCGCGCAGTACACGTCGCGGCCCCCGGTGTCCACGTCGCGGCCCCCGGTGTCCCCGTCGCTGATCACGGCGGCGATCTCCGCGGGCAACGCGCCCGCGGAGATCATGCGGGAGCGCACCGCCCCCACCGTCCGCTCGGAACCCGCCACCACGAATCGCCACCCGATTCGCGCTTCGGACAGCAGGTCGTCGAGCCCCGATCCCTCCACGTTTTCGACGGCCAGCGTGCGAGTCGGTACCGGGGCGACCCGCTCGGACAGCTCGCGCGGCGCCCGAGCGCCGACCGAACCGTCCGAGACGAGCACGTAGCAGGTGACGAGAGCGCCGGCCGCCAGGTCGTCGACGGCCGAGTAGTCGGACCGCCACCGTGGGACGCTCGTCGACCTCATCGAGACGGCCATCGCAGATCAGGGCGCGAAGGAACGGTGGCCGACGAAGTAGGCCAGCGCGCGGTCGGGGGTGGTGAAGCGGATGCGCGACCCCTTGGGGAAGAAGATCGCATCCTTCGCCTTCGCCACCTCGACCTGGCCGGTGTCGAGGTTCTCCAGGGTGAATTCGCCTTCGAGGACGACCTTCATCTCGTCGTACGCGTAGTAGTAGTCGAGCGGGGCGTCGGTGCGCTGAAGTTCGAAGTAGCCGGCCGACATCTCGGAGCCGTCCGGGTTGGCGAAGACGTCGTCGATGTATCCCTTGGTGCCCGGGTACTCCGCGACCGGCATCTGCGGCAGGTTCTCGTGGAATCCGGCGGTGACGCGGAACGGGACGGCGGTGGGCTTGTCGGTCGTGGTCATGGAGTCTCCTGTGAGAGGCGATGAGGGTGATGAAGAGCGAATCCCCTGCGTGAAACTCGGGGTAGCAACAGGAAACCACATCGCATATTTCCACGGCGTAAATCTCGTCGGCGGTCCGGAAAGTGTGCAGTTCAGGACCGCATTATCCTGCCGAAGCCTCAGTTAGGCGGGAGATTTTGGTGATTCGGCCACAACATTGCCGTAACGCGATGGACATAGTAGAACTGTTTCATAGTGAACAACAGCGATTCATGAGGTGAAACGAACCGCTACTCAAGCCACCAGAGCCCGACCGTCCGGCCGAATGAAGGAAGCAACGTGACAGAGACAGCAAAGTTCGTGATCGTCGGTGGAGGACTCGAGGGTCTCGCCATCGCGTGGTCGCTCGCGGACCGCGGCGAGACCGACGTCCTGGTGCTCGAGCGTGACACCTTGTGCTCGGGCATGACCGGCAAGTCGTCCGGCGTGGTCCGGTGCCACTACGGGACGCCGTCGCTGGCGGCGATGTCCTGGTACGGCGTCGACATCTTCACCCGGGCCACCGAGATCTTCGGCGACGACATGGCGTTCCGTCAGTGCGGGTACGTGGTCGGCGTCGGCGAGAACAACATCGACCCGCTCAAGGCGAACGTCGCGATGATGCAGGGACTCGGCATCGACGTCGACTACATCGGCCACGACAAGATGGCCGAGCTGTGGCCCGGGCTGCACCTCGACGATTTCGCCGCCTTCGCGTACGAGCCCCTCGGTGGCCGCGGCGAGGCGTACATGGCCGGTATGGCATTCGGCGCGTCCGCCCGCAAGCTGGGCGTCACGATCCGCCAGAGCACTCCGGTGGCGTCACTGCTGCAGAACGCCGACGGCCGCGTCTACGGGGTCACCCTGGGTAACGGCGACGAGGTGCACGCCGAGCACGTGATCCTCGCGACCGGCCCGTGGGCGCCCGAACTCGGTGCCGGAGTCGGCGTCGGCATCCCGGTGAAAGCCCAACGCGCGCAACTCGTCCTGATCGACCAGGGGGTACCCACGCCGGAGGTGCCGGTGCTGTCGGACCTCGCCGGACTGCAGTACATCTGCCGCGAACCCAACGGCGAACTGCTCGTCGGGAACAGCGACCATGCCGCACCCGAATACATCGACCCCGACAAGTACAGCAACCGCGCGGACGACAGCACCATCGAGAAGAACATCATGAAGCTGGGCAACCGGCTGCCGGACATGCCGGACCCGCGCATCACGTCCTCGTATGTCGGGGCGTACGATGTCACCCCCGACTACAACCCGATCATCGGACCCGCGCCCGTCGACGGGCTGTTCCTGGCCACCGGGTTCTCCGGTCACGGTTTCAAGATCTCGCCCGCGGTCGGCCGCCTGGTCGCCGACATGCTGCTCGACGACGGCAAGACCTCCCTCCCGAACGTCGAGCCGTCCGACTTCCGCTACTCGCGCTTCGAGGAGGGCGACCTCCTCTTCAGCCTGCACCCCTACGAGGGCGCCGGCGAGATGCGCTGACCCACACACCACCTCACCTGTAGACCACCAGTTCAGGAGCTCCCCATGGCTGTCGACACTGCTGACGCGTTCACCGCGCAGAACATCGTGACATCCCCACCGCAGACCTTGTCCGAGGTGGCCCGGGCCACCGGAACCACCTTCATTCTCGCCCTGTTCGTCACCCTGTCCGGGAAGCCGTGCGCCAAACTCGTTCCGATCGAGGCCGTCGAGCAACTTCAGGACGACGGCGTGGGCTTCGCCGGCTACGCGGCCGGGCACATGGGGCAGGAACCCAAGGATTCCGATCTCGTTGCCGTGCCCGATGTCTCGTCGTTCACGCCGATCCCGTTCGTGAAGCCCGGACTCGCGATCGTGCACTGCGACCCCCACGTGGAGGGCACGCCGTGGCCGTATGCGCCGCGGGTGATCCTGAAGGAGACCCTGAAGAAGGCGGCCGAACTCGGCCTGTCGGTCAACGTCGGGGCGGAGATCGAGTACTTTCTCGTCAACCGCACCGGCGACGGTCCCCTCACCACCGCGGACACCGACGACGTCAGCCGTCAGCCGTGTTACGACGCCCGCGACGTCACCCGGATGTACGACCATCTCACCGAGGTGTCGCAGGCCATGAACACGCTCGGGTGGGGCAACTACGCCAACGATCACGAGGACGGCAACGGGCAGTTCGAGCAGAACTTCGACTACGCCGACGCGATGACCACCTCGGACCGGGTGATCACCGCCCGGTACCTGTTGTCGGTGATCGCCGAGAAGCGAGGCATGAAGGCCACGTTCATGCCCAAACCGTTCTCCGACCGCACCGGGTCGGGCATGCACCTGCACCTGTCGCTGTGGAACGACGGCGGTTCGGTGTTCCCGGACGGTGACGACCCCAAGGGGCTCGGACTGTCGAAGACCGCGTACGCGTTCATCGCCGGCATTCTGGAGCATGCGTGCGCTCTGCAGGGCGTGATCGCCCCGACGGTCAACTCCTACAAGCGAACCGGCGCCACCTCGACGAGCAGCGGCGCCACCTGGTCGCCGCGGTACGCCACGTACGGTGGCAACGACCGCACCCACTACCTGCGGGTGCCGGACAAGAACCGGGTGGAACTGCGCGGCGGCGACGGCTCCGCCAACCCCTACCTCGCGGCCGCCACCGCGATCGCTGCCGGCCTGGACGGCATCGCCCGCGACCTCGACCCCGGCACCCCCGGATCCGGCGACAGCCCCAGCGACATGCTGCCGATGACGCTGCTGCACGCCATGGACGCACTGGAATCGGATCCGATCGTGACGGGCGCCCTCGACGTCGCGGGCCCCGGCGTCGCCGAGTACTTCGCGAAACTCAAGCGCGAGGAGTTCTTCGCCTGGCACAACACCGTTTCCCCCTGGGAACTCGACCACTACCTGACAGCGTTCTGACAGACCTCCCGAAAGGAGACATCCATGTGTGGAATCGTCGGACTTCACCTGCGTGAGCCGTCCCTCTACCCACAACTCGGCGCCCTGCTCACCGACATGCTCGCGCAGATGTGCGACCGCGGCCCCGATTCCGCCGGCATGGCCATCTACGGCGACCGGACCTGGTCGCCGGAAGGGGAGTCGACGGTCTCCCTGCTCGACTGCCCCATCCCCGCAGCGGATCTCGCCGCGACGCTGTCGTCCACCCTCGACACGACGATCACCGGACTCGACCTGGACCCGACCACGATCCTGCACGGGGTCGTCGGCGCGGAGGATCTCGCCGCGGCTGTGCGCAGCGTCGTCCCCACGGCACGGGTCATCGGCTTCGGCAACGATCTCACCGTCCTCAAGGGCGTCGGGAACCCCGTCGATCTGGCGAACCGGTTCGGGCTGCCCGCCGCCACCGGCTGGCAGGGCGTCGCCCATACCCGGATGGCCACCGAATCCGCCGTCACCGCCGAGGGTTCGCACCCGTTCTCCGTCGGCCCCGACGAGTGCCTGGTGCACAACGGGTCCTTCTCGAACCACATGAGCATCAAGCACCAGCTCGAGCGCGACGGTGTCGTGTTCGACAGCGCCAACGACACCGAGGTCGGGGCGCGGTTCGTCGCCAAGCAACTCGCCGAGGGCGTCGATCTGGAGAAGGCGCTCCTGATGCTGAACGAGACGTTCGACGGCTTCTACACCCTCCTCGTCTCGACCGCCGACTCGTTCGCCGTGGTCCGCGACGCCATCTCCTGCAAGCCCGCCGTCATCGCCGAGACCGACCAGTGGGTCGCGATGGCCTCCGAATACCGCGCCCTGGCGAACCTGCCCGGCGTCGAGAACGCCCGAATCTTCGAGCCCGAACCGGAAGAGGTGTACGTATGGCACCGGTAGCCACCACCGAAGCAACTGTCCTGGACCTCGCGTCGTCGAGCACCCGGGCCGTCAACGAGCGGCTCACCTCGCCCGAGGCGCCGAGGACGGTCACCGTCACCGGCCCCCAGGGTGCGCACGCTCTCGCCTGCGGCCTCGACTCGGACATCGACGTCACGATCGAGGGCCACGTCGGCTACTACTGCGCCGGCATGAACCAGCAGGCCACCGTGACCGTGACCGGCAACGCCGGCGTCGGGGTCGCCGAGAACATGATGTCGGGGACGGTGCACGTCARGGGCGACGCGTCGCAGTCCGCCGGCGCCACCGCCCACGGCGGGTTGCTCGTGATCGACGGCAATGYCGCCGCCCGCTGCGGCATCTCGATGAAGGGCGTCGACATCGTCGTCGGCGGCAACATCGGGCACATGTCCGCGTTCATGGGTCAGGCCGGACGTCTCGTCGTCCTCGGCGACGCCGGCGAGGCCCTCGGCGACTCGCTGTACGAGGCCCGGATCTATGTGCGCGGCACCGTCGCCTCCCTCGGCGCCGACTGCATCAAGAAGGAGATGCGCGAAGAGCACCTGACGGAACTGCGGGATCTGCTGGATCAGGCCGGTTTCGACGCCGACCCGTCCGAGTTCACCCGCTACGGCTCCGCCCGCAAGCTCTACAACTTCCACGTCGACAACGCCAGCGCGTACTAGGAGACCCGTCATGAACACCCCGAACCCGGCCCTGCGCGAATCGGCGACCTTCGACCGCGGCGTCATCTCCGAGATCCAGCGGGCCGCCGAGACCGGCATCTACGACATCCGCGGCTGGGGCGCCAAGCGCAGGCTGCCCCACTTCGACGACCTCCTGTTCCTCGGGGCGTCGATGTCGCGGTACCCGCTCGAGGGGTACCGCGAAAAGTGCGACACGGACGTCGTGCTGGGTGACCGCAACGCGAAGTTCCCGCTGCACCTCGACATCCCGATCACCATCGCCGGCATGAGCTTCGGTGCGCTGTCCGGGCAGGCGAAGGAAGCCCTCGGCCGCGGCGCCAGTGAGGTCGGCACGTCCACCACCACCGGTGACGGCGGCATGACCCCGGAGGAGCGGGGACAGTCGAAGAACCTCGTCTACCAGTACCTGCCGTCGCGGTACGGGATGAACCCTGACGACCTGCGCAAGGCGGACGCCATCGAGATCGTCCTCGGTCAGGGCGCCAAGCCGGGTGGCGGCGGAATGCTGCTGGGGCAGAAGATCACCGAACGCGTCGCCGGGATGCGCACCCTCCCCATGGGTGTCGACCAGCGGTCGGCATGCAGGCACCCCGACTGGACCGGTCCCGACGACCTCGCCATCAAGATCATCGAACTGCGCGAGATCACCAACTGGGAGAAGCCGATCTACATCAAGGTCGGTGCCACCCGCACCTACTACGACGTGAAGCTCGCCGTGAAGGCCGGCGCCGACGTCGTCGTCGTCGACGGCATGCAGGGCGGCACCGCCGCCACCCAGGACGTGTTCATCGAGCACGTCGGCATCCCCACCCTCGCCGCGATCCCGCAGGCCGTCCAGGCGCTGCAGGAACTCGGGGTGCACCGCAAGGTCCAGCTCATCGTGTCGGGCGGCATCCGCAGCGGCGCGGACGTCGCGAAGGCCATGGCCCTCGGTGCGGACGCCGTCGCGATCGGCACCGCCGCCCTGATCGCGTTGGGAGACAACAGTCCCCGCTACGCGAAGCAGTACGAGGAACTCGGCTCCGCCGCCGGGTTCTACGACGACTTCCAGGCCGGGAAGGACCCCGCCGGGATCACCACCCAGGACCCGGAACTGTCGAAGAACCTCGACCCCGTCGAGGGCGGACGGCGGCTCGCCAACTACCTGCGGGTCCTCACCATGGAAGCGCAGACCCTGGCCCGCGCCTGCGGCAAGTCGCACCTGCGCAACCTCGAACCGGAGGACCTCGTCGCCCTCACCGTCGAGGCGTCCGCCATGGCCCGCGTGCCCCTTGCCGGAACCACCTGGATCCCCGGCGCCCTGTAGGCGGCTCCGCCACCCGTGCGCCTTTTTGGTAGCTGGAACAACCAGAAAGGCGCACGGGCGCGAAGCGCCTACTCCTACGAGTAGAGGACCCAATACATGACTTCGTTCGATTCGCTGTGGGCGACCATTCTCGATGTCGGTCAGCACAAGTCGACGCGCGGGTACCGCCGCTTCGCGTGGAACGACTCCGACATGACGCTGCGCGAATGGTTCGGCGACTGCGCCCGGCAGCGGGGGATGAGCGTCGAGGAAGACCGCAACGGCAACCTGTGGGCCTGGTGGATGCCGGAGGGATGGGACGGCGATCCACGCGACAGTTTCGTCACCGGATCGCACCTCGACTCCGTGCCTGACGGCGGCGCCTACGACGGACCCCTTGGGGTCGTGTCGGCGTTCGCGGCGATCGACCTGGTGCGGGAACGGGGGATCGTGCCGACGCGTCCGGTGGCGGTCACGGCGTTCTCCGACGAGGAGGGTGCGCGATTCGGTGTCGCCTGCGTCGGCTCGCAACTGTCCACCGGGGCGGTGGCACCCGCCCGTGCCCTGGCTCTGCGGGACAGCGACGGCATCAGCCTCGGCGAGGCACTGATCTCCGCCGGCCGCGACCCACACCATCTCGGCGAGGATCCCGACCTCGTCGACCGCGTCGGCGTGTACGTCGAACTGCACGTCGAGCAGGGGCGCGCCCTCGATCTGATCGACAGCCCCATCGCCGTGGCCTCGTCGATCTGGCCGCACGGCCGGTGGCAGTTCGTGTTCTCCGGGGAGGCCAACCATGCAGGCGCCACCCGGTTGGTCGACCGCCGCGACCCGATGCTCGCGTTCGCGTCCTCGGTCCACACCGCACGGTCCGCCGCGGCGCTGCACGAGGCGGTCGCCACGTTCGGCAAGGTGCGGGTACTTCCCAACGGTGCCAATGCCATTCCGTCGGAGGTGCGGGCGTGGCTCGACGCCCGGGCCGCCGACGAGGAGACGCTGACGAAACTGGTGCAGCAGATCACCGCCGAGGCGCAGGCCTACGCGGCCGCCGACGGCATCGGTCTCGAGGTCGACGCCGAATCGGTGACACCGATCGTCGACTTCCCGCACGACACCCGGGAGCGACTGCGCCGCTCCCTCGCTCACCTCGGCGACATCCCCGTCCTCCCGACCGCGGCCGGCCACGACGCCGGAATCCTGTCGGCGAAGGTACCCACCGCGATGATGTTCGTCCGCAACCCGACCGGTGTGTCCCACTCGCCCGACGAGTTCGCCGAAGCCGACGACTGCAACCGTGGCGCGGAGGCGCTGGCGGACGTGATGGCCGACTGGGTGACCGCCACCTGACCCCCATGTGAGTGGCAAAGCGTGCCGGGGCACTCTTTGCCACTCACGTGCGGCACGCCCCTCGGGTCAGGGACGTGCCGCACGTGCAGCACCAGTAGGCGATTCGGAACGCTATCCGACCACGGCGGCCGGGCTGCGCCGCGGCACCCTTCCCTTGTCGGCGGTGAGCGTGGCGGGGTTTGCCACCTCTCGCATCATCCTGCTCGCTATTTGACAGGTGCGGGATTCGAGCCGGTCAGCAGCAGGTGGCCGGCGTCGACGGGGATGGTCACGCCTGTCACCGACGCGGCGAGGTCGGAGTTCAGGTAGAGCGCAGTATCCGCGATGACCTGCGGCGGCATGAACGTCGTGCCCTTGAGGGCGTGGAAGTGATAGCCGCCCTCGATCATGTCGGCCTCGGTCCCGCCCTCGTGGCCGGCGAACATGTCCCAGGCGCCCTGGTGGTCGGTCATCGGTGTCTTGATCGCTCCCGGGTTGATCGAGTTGCACCGGATCCCGTGCGGCGCCAGCTCGAGCGCGATGTTTTTCATCAATCCGATCACGCCGTGCTTGGCCGTGACGTAGTGCGCGTAGTTCATGCCCGGCTCCAGTCCGTTGACCGAGGACGTGATGACGATGGACCCGCTTTGGCGCTCGATCATGTGTGGTGCCACGGCCTTCGCGGACTTCCACACGCCGGTCAGGTTGACGCCCATCATCTCTTCCCAGTCGTCTTCGCTGAGCTCCCAGAACGGTGCCTGTGTCCAGATACCCGCATTGGCGATCAGGATGTCGATCTTTCCGAACGTCGAGATGGTCTGGGTGACTGCGTCGTCGAGTGAAGCCTGCGACCGCACGTCAACCTCGAACGACAGCGCCCGGCGCCCGAGGGCCTCGACCTGCGCAACCGTCTCGGCGAGGTCGGATCCGTCCGCCATCTTGTACGGCGCGGTGCCCATCTGGGCGGCGATGTCGATGACCACGACGTCCGCGCCCTCGCGCGCCGAGGTTACAGCGTGCGCGCGCCCCTGGCCGCGTGCTCCACCGGTGATGAATGCGACCTTCCCGTCCAGCATTCCCATGATTACCTCCTGATTGATGGAACGATTTCGCTGCTGTCAGAGTTGTCCGCCGGCGTCGACGGTGTGCGTGGTGCCGGTGATGTACCGGCCGGCGTCACCGACCAGGTACAGCACCGCATTCGAAATGTCGATCGACTCCAGTGCGGGGACGGGAAGCGCGTTGAGCGTGAGCGCAGCTTCCTCGAAGTCGGCACGCGTGGGGTGTCCGAGATCCGGTCGGAAGAGCTGGTAGGTGGGCTCGTTGAGGATCATGTCCGTCGCCACCGTGGTGGGATGAATGGTGTTGACCCGGATGCTCTGCGGGGCGAGTTCCTGCGCGAGCACGCGCATGAACCCGATCAGGCCCGCCTTGGCGGCCGAGTAGTGCGCGGTGTTCGCGTTGGCTTTGAGGGCCGCGAGGGAACTGGTGATCACTACCGAGCCACCGCGTCCTCCGGCGATGATGTGGGGTACCGCGGCAACACAGGTCTTCCAGACGCCGGTGAGATTGACGTCGATCATCGTCGACCACGTCTGTTCGGACATTTCCAGCGTGGGCGCGGGTACCGAGATTCCGGCGTTGCCGAGCACGATGTCGAGTCGGCCGAGTTGAGCGACCCCGTCGTCGACGGCTGAAGTGAGCGCGGCGAGGTCCCGGACGTCGACTTCGGCGGTCACGATCCGGCGGCCGAGGGCCTTGACCTGGCGCGCGGTCTCGGCGAGATCGTCCGGGGTGGCCGTCGCATACGGCACGGTCTCCACCGGGCGGCAGACGTCCACCGCGATGATGTCCGCGCCTTCCCGGGCGAGGAGCAATGCGTGACTGCGGCCCTGGCCGCGTGCGGCGCCTGTGATGAATGCGACCTGATTCTCGAGTTGTCCCATGACAGTTGACCTTCCGGCACATGCGGCGCCGATTCGAGCGGCATCGCGTCGTATCGAGCAGGTTATGTCATGCGGTGACAAAACATCGCGAATTGGGTGATTCGGTTGGGAAGTCGTCCGCCGGGCACTCGGCCTTTGAGATCATCGACGCGTGACCAGGATCGGCGACCGAACCCCCGCACCCTCCGACCGCGGTGGGCGTCCCGCGGCGACCAGTGCGCACGAGCTGGCAGCGGTGGCGCAGCGGCTGTTCCTCACCCATGGGTTCGAGCAGACGAGCGTCGACGACATCGCCGCGGAGGTCGGCATCAGCCGCCGCACCTTCTTCCGCTACTTCCCGTCCAAGGCCGATGTCCTCTGGGTCGAGTCGGACGCCGAACTGGCCAGGCTGTGCGAACAACTCTCGGCCGGTCTGCCGGCCGAGCCGTACCGGACGGTCGTCGCACGCGCGGTGATCGGGGCCCTGCACGTTCCCGAAGACCAGCACGAGTGGGCGCGGCACCGGGCTCAGTTGGTGCTCAGCGTCCCGGCGGTGCAGGTGCACGCCGCGGCCCGGCACGCCGCGTGGCGTGCTGCGGCCACCGAGTTCGCCAGCGTCCGATCGGGGGAGCCGGCGACCGCACTGTTCCCGACAGCGGTCGGGTACGCGGTGGTGGCGGCGGTTCACACCGCGCACGAGTTCTGGCTTACCAACCCGGGTGTTGACCTCGACGAGGCCCTCGCCCGGTCGCTCGATCTCCTGCTGCCACCGGAGCCCGCCACCCGGTGAGGTCGCCGCGCTCGACGACACGGCGCGCCACCGTGACCCCCATGTGAGTGGCAACGCGTGTTCGGGCACTCTTTTCCACTCACGTACGGGAGGGGCGCCATTCCTCCAGCTGTTCGACGGCGGTGTTCGCGACCGCGACGGCCTCGTCGCGGTCGACCCGCGACAGCAGGAGGGCGCTGACGGACAGGGACGTCAGGAGCCGGGCTCGGTGCTGCAGGGTGGCGGCCGGGGCGTCGGGGTCGTGGGCGCGGAGTGCGTGGGTGAGCGCCCCGGACAGTTCACGCTGGTAGCTCTCGACGACGGACCGTTGCGTGTCGTCGTGCGCGGCGAAACCGGCGGCACTGTTGAGCAGCAGGCAGCCGCGGCCGGGGGTTTCGTCGGGGAGGGAGGCGAGGGCGCCGGCGAGGCTGCGGTAGTAGCGCGAGGCGGCGTCGGGGCGGGTGGGCTCGTCGGTCAGGATGCGGAGCCGAGGGCGCACCACCCGGTCCAGGTAGTCGTGCACTGCGGCGTCGTAGAGTCCGCGTTTGCTGGTGAAGGCGTTGTAGAGGCTCGACCGATTCAAACCGGTGACGCGCTCGAGGTCGGGTATCGACGTGGCTTCGAAGCCCTTGTCCCAGAACAGGTCGCGGGCGCGGCCGACCACCTCGGCCGTGTCGAAGTCCTGCGTGCGCGGCATGACGATCCTCACTCGTGGTTGTGAAACGGCCATTTCAGTATATATTGAAATGGTCAGTTCAGAACGAGGAGGGATTTCGTATGGTCGCCGCGGGTCTTGTTCTTGCCGCACTCGCCAGTGCGCTGCACGTGTACATCTTCGTGCTCGAATCCATCCTCTGGACCGCTCCGCGCACCCGCGCGACGTTCGGGACCGGCGTCGAAGAGGCCGCCGCCACCCGGGAGCTTGCCTTCAACCAGGGCTTCTACAACCTCTTCCTGGCGATCGTGACGGCAGTCGGAATCGTCGCCGTCGCCATCGGCGCCACCGCGGTCGGATCGGCCCTCGTGTTCGCCGGCGCGGGCTCCATGCTGCTCGCGGCGCTCGTACTCCTGCTGTCGTCGCCCGACAAGGCTCGCGCGGCGATCACCCAGGGGACGCTGCCGCTGCTCGCCGTCGTCCTCCTCGCGCTCGGACTGGCGCTGTGACCTCAGAAGTATCGAAAGGAACACCATGCCGTCGAGCACCCAGATTCAACTGATCAACCGGCCGGTGGGCTGGCCCACCCAGGACGACTTCCGCACCGCCTCCGTCGAGTTGCCCGCACTCGGGCCCGAGCAGGTGCGCGTGCACAACGAGTTCGTCTCGGTCGACCCCTACATGCGCGGCCGGATGAACGATGTGAAGTCGTACATCCCGCCGTTCGTGCTGGGCGAGACGATGACCGGCGGGGCCGTCGGTCGCGTCGTCGAATCCACCGCCGCCACCCATCCGGGCGGCTCGGTGGTCGTCCACGACCTCGGGTGGCGCGACGTCGCGCAGGGTGACGCCTCGGCGTTCCGCGTGGTCGAAGAGATTCCGGGAGTGCCGATCTCGGCCTACCTCGGGATTCTCGGACTGACCGGGCTCACCGCCTACGTCGGCCTCGTGCACATCGCCCACCTGAAGGCCGGCGACGCGGTGTTCATCTCCGGAGCCGCGGGAGCGGTCGGGACCGCCGCCGGACAGATCGCGCGACTCGAGGGCGCGTCCCGGGTCATCGGATCCGCCGGGTCCGCGGAGAAGGTCGCGCTGCTGACCGACCGGTACGGATACGACGCCGCCTTCGACTACAAGCAGGCGCCGGTGCGCGAGCAGCTTCGCGGACTCGCGGGCGACGGCATCGACGTCTACTTCGACAATGTCGGCGGCGATCACCTCGAGGCCGCCCTCGACGTCATGCGCCCCGGCGGGCGGGCCGCACTGTGCGGCGCGATCGCGGCATACAACGCCACCGAGCGCACTCCCGGCCCCGACAACATGGTGAACATCATCAGCCGCGGTCTCACCCTCGAGGGCTTCACGCTCGGCAACTACACCCACGTGTTCCCCGAGTTCGCCGCCAAGATGGGACCGTGGCTCGCGTCCGGCGACGTGGTGCACGACGAGACCGTCGTCGACGGCATCGAGAACTCGGTCGACGCGTTCTTGCAGCTCATGCGCGGCGCGAACGTCGGGAAGATGCTGGTGAAGGTGTAGCCACCCGTGCGCGGCTAAGGAGTCCAGAGACTCGTTAACCGCGCACAGGCGCGTCAGCGCCTCACGGAGGAGTACCGCTCGCGGACGTCGGGTGCCGGGTCGGCCTCGAAGCGCCGGGTGGACGTCTGGCTCCACTGCGGCGGCTCCGGGGTCCCGGCGAGGGTCCAGGCCGCTTGACGGCACGCGCCGATCGCGACGTATTCCGCCGGCTGCGGCACGAGAACCGGCGCCCCGAAGATGGCGGGCGCGAGTTCACACAGTGCCTGTGAGCGGGCACCGCCGCCGATCAAGAGGATCCGACGCACGGTGACGCCCTGGGCGATCAGGTGGTCGATGCCTTCCGCCAGACCGCACAGCAGCCCCTCGACGGCCGCGCGAGCGAGGTGGGCGGGCGTCGAATTCGCCAGCCGCAGACCGTGAACGGAGCCGGTGGCGTCGGGACGGTTGGGGGTGCGTTCGCCCTCGAAGTACGGCACCATCACCAGGCCGCCGCTGCCGGACGGCGCCGACAGCGCCAGCCGCGACAGCTCGTCGTGATCGACTCCCAGTAGCGAGGCGGTCGCGTCGAGGACCCGGGCGGCGTTCAGCGTGCACACGAGCGGCAGCTGGCGTCCGGTGGCGTCGGCGAAGCCGGCGACGAAACCGCCCGGATCGTTCGCCGGTGTCACGGACACCGCGGACACGACGCCCGACGTTCCCACGGAGACGACGACGTCGCCCTCCTGGGCGTCGAGGGCGAGTGCTGCGGCGGCGTTGTCCCCGGTGCCCGGTCCGACGGCGGCACCCCAGCGGGTCTCACCGATCCGCTCGGCGGGCCCGGCGACACGCGGCACGGCGGCCGTGCGCCCCCGCAGCGCCAGCGACAGCAGGTCGGTCCGGTAGGAATCCGTTGCGGCGGAGAAGTATCCGGTGCCGCTGGCGTCGCCGCGGTCGGTGGCCAGGGTGCCGAGGTCGGATCGGCCGGTGAGCTGCCAGGCGAGCCAGTCGTGGGGCAGGCACACCGCGGACGTCCGGTCGGCGTTCGCCGGTTCGGAATCGGCGAGCCAGCGCAGTTTGCTGACGGTGATCGCGGCGAGGGGCACCACACCCACCGCATCCGCCCACGCGTCCGGACCGCCGAGGTCCTCCACCAGTTGCGTGGCGGCGCCGGCGGAGCGAGTGTCGTTCCACAGCAACGCCGGACGCACGACCGCGCCCGCGTCGTCGAGACAGACCATGCCGTGCTGTTGCGCTCCGACCGACACCGCCGCGACGTCGTCGAGTCCGCCGGCGGCGGCGACGGCGTCGTCGAGGGCCGAAGCCCACTCGCGCGGATCGACCTCGGTGCCGTCCGGGTGCGAGGCCTTGCCCTCGCGGACGAGTGCGCCGGTGTCGGCGTCGCAGACCATCACCTTGCACGACTGGGTGGACGAGTCGATGCCCGCGACGAGTGTCATTGCCGCACACCCGCCGCGCGGTCCAGTGTCTCGCGGGTAGGGAGGTCCGCCCCGGCGCGCGCGACCGTGAGGCCCGACATCAGTACGGCGTTGTCGAGCACGTTCCGCAGTTCGTCCGGTTCGATCGCGTGGAGGGCGGCGCGGCTCTCCGCGCCGAGGAAGCCGTGCGACCAGAATCCGTCGAGGAGTCCGGCCATGAACGCGTCGCCCGCTCCGACGGTGTCGACCACCTCGACGTGGCGGGCCGCGACCTCGACGAGTCCGGCCGCGCAGACCGCGAAGGCGCCCTCGGCGCCCTTCGTCACCGCGACCATCGCCGGACCGCGCGACAGCCACGCGCGGGCGATGTCGACGGGGTCCCGATCGGGGTCGTACCAGCGGAGGTCCTCGTCGCTGACCTTGACGATGTCGGAGATCGACACGAGGTGCTCGATTCGCTCCCGGGCGCGCGTTTTGTCGGTGATCAACACCGGTCGCACGTTGGGGTCGTAGCTGATCGTCGCGGCGGCGCGCCGGCGTTCGAGCATGTTTGCCACCACATCGCAGCCGGGTTCCATCACGGCGGCAATGGAACCGGTGTGGACGAGCGACGGGGCGGATGCCCCGCTGGGGGAGGGGAGGTCCCACTCGATGTCGAACTCGTAGGTGGCGGATCCGGCAGTGTCGAGGGTGGCGTGGGCCGTCGCGGTTCGCTGCGCGGTGACGCTGCCGGGCGCGACGATCACCCCCGACTGCTCGAGGTGCCGGATGATCGACCGGCCCCGTGTGTCGTCGCCGATCCGGGTGACGAATTCGACCGGACGACCGAGCCTGCCGAGGCCGACCGCGACGTTGAGCGGGCTACCGCCGACGTATTCGGTGGTGGCGCCGTCGCTCGCCGTGACGATGTCGATGAGGGCTTCACCGATGACCAGACTCATGACTGCACCTTCTCACGCAGAGCCTCGAGTGTCTTCCGTGCGCCGACGCCGTGCAGTGAGTCCAGCGCCCAGAGGTAGGCGGTGACGAAGCGCGGGTTGTCGGCCAGATCGCCGAAGACGGATCGGTTCTCGATGAAGGCCGTGGGGTTCTCGTGCTGGCTGCGCGCGATCGGGACGAGGGAGTCCTTCAACTGGTCGACGACGTCGATGGGTTGTCCGTCCTCGTCGACTCCTTCGGCGTAGCGGGCCCAGCTCGCCACGATCGCGGCCGACAGTCGAATGTGCCGGTCGGCCACCAGGTTCTCGCGGATCACCGGCAGCAGCCACTTCGGGATGCGGTCGGACGATTCGGCACACAGGCGAGCGACGGTGTCGCGGATCTCGGGATTGGAGAAGCGTTCGATGAGCGTGCGCTTGTAGTCGTCGAGGTCGACGCCGGGGACCGGCGCCAGGGTGGGTGTGGCCTCGTCGTCCATGTATGCGAGCAGGAAGTCGGCGAACAGCGGATCCTGTGCGACGTCGTGCACCAGTCGGTACCCGGCCAGGTATCCGAAATAGCAGAGGCCCTGGTGGCTGGCGTTGAGCAGGCGCAGTTTCATCAGTTCGTACGGTTCGACGTCGTCGACCACCTGTACACCGACGTCCTCGAATGCCGGGCGTCCGAGCGGGAACGCGTCCTCGAGCACCCATGACGTGAACGGCTCGGCTGCGACGGGCCACCGGTCGTCGACGCCGAAGCGCGACGACAGCGCCTCCGTCACCTCGGGGGTGGTGACGGGTGTGATGCGGTCGACCATGGAGTTGGGGAACGACGTCTCGGCGCGCATCCACTCGGCGAGGTCCGGGTCCTTCAACTCCGCGTACGCCAGGAACATCCGGCGCGCCACGTCGCCGTTGCCCTGAATGTTGTCGCAGGACATGATGGTCGGTGACGGCAACCCGCGCGCGCGGCGCCGGGACAGGGCCTCGACGACGAGTCCGAACGTGGTCCGCGGGACGGCCCCGTCGGTGAGATCGTGCACGACGTCGGGGTTCTCGGCGTCGAACTTGCCCGTGTCGTGGGTGAAGTTGTAGCCGCCCTCCGTGATCGTCAGCGAGACGATCCGGGTGGTCTCCGCGGCGATCTTCTCGATGACCGCCTCGGGGTCGTCGGGGGCGAGAAGATAGTCGACGATGGACCCGATGACGCTCACGTCCCAGGTGCCGTCCGGGTGTCGCAGCGCCAGCGTGTACAGGCCGTCCTGGGCGTCGAGGGCGTCCTTCATGCGCCGGTCACCGGGCAGCACCCCGACTCCGCAGATGCCCCAGTCGCGCGCCTGACCGCGCCGCAACAGGCGGTCGACGTACATCGCCTGGTGTGCCCGGTGGAATCCGCCGACACCGAAATGCACTATGCCCACGGTGATGTCGCCTCGGTCGTAGTTCGGCACCTGCACGGTGTCGTCGAACTGCTGCAGTGCCTGCGCGCTCAGTTGCATCGGTCTCTCCTCATTCCTGGACGCGTACGACGGCCTTGAGGCTGCCCGGCGTCCGGTCTGCGTTCAGTGCTTGTTCCGCCTCGGCGAGCGGGAATCTTCCGGTGACCATCGAATCGAGGTCGACGCGCCCGGACCGCGCCAGCGCGATCGCCGTCGGCCAGGTGTTGGCGTAACGAAACACCCCGGTCAGAACCAACTCTCGGTTCTGGATGGTCTGGACGGGCAGCGTCATCTCGGGGGCGCCCATGCCCACCAGGACAACGGTTCCCGCAGGCCGGACCGCCTGGATGCCGGCCAGTACCGCGCTCGGGGCGCCCGACGCGTCGACGAACGAGTCCACGTGAAGTCCCGCGACGTCCTGCTCGCGCGGGTCGAGCACTGCGGTGGCACCGAATTTCGCTGCGACGTCGCGCCGCCGGGGGTCGAGGTCGGAGACGACCACCTCGGTGGCACCGAACGCGAGGACCGTCTGCACCAGTGCGATTCCGATCGGCCCCGCACCTGCGATCAGAACCCGCGAACCCGCCGTCACGCCGGCCTTGCGGGTGGTGGCGATGGCCACCGACAACGGCTCGCACAGTGCGGCCGCGTCCTCGGACATCTCGTCGGGAATCGGATGCGCGAACGCCGAGCCGATGGTCACGTACTCGGCCAGCGCCCCGTCGATCGGCGGGGTGGCATAGAACTGCATGTGCGGGCACAGGTTGTAGAGACCGCGCCGGGATTCGTCGGTGTCCGGGTCGGGGCGCTGCGGTTCGATGGAGACTCGCTGCCCGATGCGCTCCGCCGAGACGCCGGCCCCGACACCCACCACGGTGCCCGACGCCTCGTGTCCCAGCACGATCGGCTGATCGACCACGAACTCGCCGATGCGGCCCTCGCGGTAGTAGTGGGCGTCCGATCCGCAGACGCCGACCGAGGCCACGCGGATCAGGACGTCACCGGGGCCTGGAGTGGGCACGGACCGTTCCCGGATTTCGATCGCGCCCGGCTCGACGAGCACGCTGGCACGCATCGTCCTGGGGATATCCGATGGGAGTGTTGTGTGGGTCACACTTCGATGCTAGCGTATTGAGCAGATGAACGCATAGTGATCATTTGCTCACGGCTTCTCGAGGCTCCGAAGACACACTCGACGGGCTCGGGATCATGGCGAGGAGAACCAGTGACGTCCCCCAACTCGACGGCCCCGACGCCGTCTCCCATCGCGGCACCACCGCCGTCCACGACGGAGGATCTGCGCCTCGCGTTGCGCGCCGCAACGTTGTACTACCTCGACGGAATGACCCAGGCCGAGGTCGCCACGCGACTCGGTGTCTCCCGCCCGACCGCGGGCCGGCTGGTGGCGCGAGCCCGTGCCCAGGGCCTGGTGCGCATCGAGGTGCAGGCACCCGCGCATCTGCGGGATGCACTGCGCTCGGACGAGGAGCGCGCGCTCGAGGAGAAGTACGGCCTCGTCGAGGCGGTGGTGGTCGCCGACTCCGTCGACGCCGCCGGTGCGATCGACGACCACAACAGCTTCGCCGGTGTCGGGCGCGCCGCCGCATCCCTCCTCGTCCGCCGGATCCGGGAAGGCGACACCCTCGGATTCACTTGGGGGCCCGAAACGGTCGCCGTCGCGCAGGGGCTGCCGTCCGGTGCGGCCACGTGCGCATCCGTCGTCCAGCTCGACGGCTCGGTGAGTGCGATCAACTATCAGACCGGAACGGAGTACGTCCTGGGTAGATGCGCAGAGCAGCTGCAGGCCAACACCGTTCGGCTTCCCGTTCCCCTGTACGCGGACGCATCGACCGTGGTATCCATGCGGGGCGACTCCGTCATCTCCAAGGCGCTCGAGGCGGGCCGGACTGCRGAGATGATGATGTTCGGCACGGGCGCCGTCTCCACGTCGACAACGTTGTTCGAGGGCAGCTTCATCGACACGGACATGCTGTCCGTGCTCACCGGCCTCGGCGCGGTCGGTGAAGTCGGTGGACGCTTCTACCGGCTCGACGGAACCGAGGTCTCCGGACCACTGGACGAACGGGCCATGTCCGTTCCTCTCGACGACATCCGCGCGTGCGAGGGATCGATCCTCGTCACCGGTGGCGTCGCCAAACACCAAGCGGCACTGGGTGCCCTCCACGGCGGACTGGCCAAGATGCTGGTTTGCGACATCGAATGCGCGCGTTGGCTGCTCGATCAGTAGCACCACGCAAGAGAGGTGAAGATCGGTGAAGAAACACAGGAAACCGGCGACGATGCTGGTAGCGGGGGCAGGAGCACTCTGCCTCACGCTCAGCGGATGCGCGGGCGCCGGATCGCTGGGCGCATCGGACCAGACCATCACCATCGCGATGGTCTCCAACTCGCAGATGCAAGATGCGCAGAAGCTCGCCTCGCAGTTCGAGGAAGAAAACCCCGACATCGACCTGAAGTTCGTCACGCTGTCGGAGAACCAGGCGCGCGCGAAGATCACGGCATCCACCGCAACCGGTGGCGGCGAGTTCGACGTCGTGATGATCAGCAACTACGAGACCCCGCAGTGGGCGCAGTACGGCTGGCTGAAGAACCTGTCGGAGTACGCCCAGGCGACGGAGGGCTACGACGAGGCCGACTTCATCCCCACCCTGCGCGAGTCGCTGTCCTACGACGGGAGCATGTACTCGGTGCCGTTCTACGGCGAGTCCTCGTTCCTGATGTACCGCAAGGACTTGTTCGAGCAGGCCGGAATCACCCTGTCGGAGAAGCCGACCTGGACCGAGGTGGCCGCGGCGGCGAAGCAACTCGACTCCGAGGACATGGCCGGCATCTGCCTGCGCGGCAAGCCCGGCTGGGGTGAACTGCTCGCACCCCTCGACACCGTCATCAACACGTTCGGTGGCCGCTGGTTCGACGAGGACTGGAACGCTCAGCTGACCAGCCCCGAGGTGGAACGCGCGGTCCAGTTCTACGTCGACCTGGTGCGCGAGTACGGCGAGCCCGGCGCCGCGACGAGCGGTTTCGGCGAGTGCGCCACGCAGCTCGCTCAGGGTCAGGTGGCGATGTGGTACGACTCGACGTCCGCCGTCTCCACGCTCGAGGATCCGTCCTCGAGCGCCGTCGTCGGCAAGATCGGGTATGCACCCGCGCCCATCGAGGTGAAGGACAACTCCGGCTGGCTGTACAGCTGGGCGCTCGGAATCCCCGAGAGCAGCGAGAACCCCGATGCGGCCTGGAAGTTCATTTCGTGGATGACCGACAAGCAATACATACGCACGGTCGGTGAGGATCTCGGCTGGGAGCGGGTGCCTCCGGGCAGCAGACTCTCGACCTACGAGATTCCCGAGTACAAGGAGGCCTCGGCGGCGTACGGACCGCTGACGCTCGAGGCGATCGAGAACGCGACCCCGGAAGCTCCCACCGTGCAACCGGTTCCGTACACGGGCGTGCAGTTCCTGGCGATCCCCGAGTTCCAGGATCTCGGAACCCGCGTCAGCCAGCAGATCAGCGCGGCGATCGCCGGCCAGCAGACCGTGCCCGAGGCACTCGCCCAGGCACAGCAGTACGCCGAGGTCGTCGGCGCGACCTATCGGGAGGAAAGATGACCACCATCGCCGAGAAACCCACCGCGGACGGCACCGCCGACCGGGTGCGGGAACTGCGGGAGGCCAAGGACGACAGCGTCTCCCGGGCCGAGGGCTGGCGTCGCCGGGGGCCATTGCTGCCCGCCCTGATCTTCATGATCGTGGTGACGCAGATTCCGTTCCTGTTCACGCTGTACTACTCGACGCAGTCCTGGAACCTGGTGCGGCCCGGTTCCCGCGAGTTCGTCGGGCTGCAGAACTACGTGGACGTGTTCAAGGACAGCCAGTTCCGTGAGGTCGCGGTCAACACCGTGATCCTGATCGTCGGGACCGTGCTGATCTCGGTGGTGCTGGGTCTGCTCCTCGCGCTGCTGCTGGACCGAGCGTTCCTGGGCCGTGGCATCGTGCGTACTCTGCTCATCACGCCGTTCCTGGTGACACCCGTCGCCGGCGCGCTGCTGTGGAAGACGACGATGTTCGACCCGGTGTTCGGCATCGTCAACTTCGTGCTCTCCCCGTTCGGGGTGGGGCAGGTCGACTGGGTCAGCAAGTTCCCGCTGGCCTCGGTGATGGTCAGCCTGGTGTGGCAGTGGACGCCGTTCATGATGCTGCTGATCCTGGCCGGACTGCAGTCGATGCCGCGCGACATCCTCGAGGCGGCCCGGGTGGACGGCGCCAAGCCGTTCGCGATGTTCCGCGAACTGACGCTCCCGCATCTGCGCCGGTTCATCGAACTCGGTGCCGTCCTGGGTGCGATCTACCTGATCAACACGTTCGACGCCATCTACATGATGACCCAGGGTGGCCCCGGCACCGCCAGTGCCAACCTGCCCTTCTACATCTATCAGCGCGCATTCCTCGGTTTCGACATCGGGCAGGCCGCCGCGATGGGCGTCATCGTGGTGATCGCGACCATCGTCGTCGCGACCCTGGCGTTGCGCCTGATTTTCAAGAGCTTTACCGGTAACGAGGAGGCAGCGTAATGAGTACCGACACTGCGGCGGCGCCGGTGGAGTCCACTTCCACCGCTCCGGAGACCAAGCGGGCGCGCAAGCACCGCAAGTTCAGCCCGTGGAGTGTGGTGGCGTGGATCGTGGCGCTCGGCTTCTTCTTCCCGGTGGCGTGGATGGTGCTCACCGCGTTCAAGCAGGAGGGCGACGCCTACACGACCCCGCCGAAACTGTTCTTCACCCCCACCCTGGACCAGTTCAAGGCGGTCCTCGACAGCGGCATCGGCACCGCACTGCTGAATTCGGCGTTCGCGACCGCCATATCGACGATCCTCGTGCTGGTGCTCGGGGTGCCGGCGGCGTTCGCGCTGTCGCTGCGGCCGGTCCGCAAGACGAAGGACGCCCTGTTCTTCTTCATCAGCACGAAGATGCTCCCGATCGTCGCCGCGATCATCCCGCTGTACGTGATCGTCAACGACATCGGACTGCTCGACAACATCTGGGCGCTGATCATCCTGTACACGGCGATGAACGTACCCATCGCGGTGTGGATGATGCGTTCGTTCTTCCTCGAGGTTCCGGGCGAACTGCTCGAGGCCGCCAGCATGGACGGCGCGAGCCTGTGGACGTCCGTGCGTGAGGTGATCCTCCCGCTCGTGTCCCCCGGTATCGCGGCGACCGCGCTGATCTGCGTGATCTTCTCGTGGAACGAATTCTTCTTCGCCGTCAACCTCACTGCCGTTCAGGCGCAGACCATTCCGGTGTTCCTCGTCGGATTCATCACCGGTGAGGGCCTGTACTGGGCCCGGCTGTCGGCGGCGGCGACGCTGGCGGCGCTCCCGGTCATCCTGGCTGGTTGGGTCGCGCAGAACAAACTGGTTCGCGGCCTGTCCTTCGGCGCGATCAAATGATCACCCCGGCAACCACTTCCCCCACCGTTAGTACCCACCTGAGGAGCAATCATGGCTGACATCGCGTACAAGGGCGCCTCCTGCCTCTACGAGAACGCCGACACGCTGGCGGTCGATTCGCTCGACCTCGACATCGAAGACGGCGAGTTCATCGTCCTCGTCGGCCCGTCGGGTTCCGGCAAGAGCACGGCGTTGCGGATGCTCGCCGGCCTCGAGGACATCGACGAGGGCACCATCGAGATCGGCGGCAAGGACATGGTGGGGGTGCCGTCGAAGGATCGCGACATCGCGATGGTGTTCCAGAACTACGCCCTCTACCCCAACAAGACGGTGGGCGAGAACATGGGATTCGCGCTGAAGATGCGCGGGGTCGGTGTGGAGGAACGGAAGAAGAAGGTGGCCGATGCCGCCAAATTGCTCGACCTCACCGACTATCTCGACCGTAAACCCGGCAAGCTGTCCGGAGGTCAGCGTCAGCGGGTGGCGATGGGCCGCGCGATCGTGCGTGAGCCGCAGGTGTTCTGCATGGACGAGCCGCTGTCGAACCTCGACGCCAAGCTGCGCGTCCAGACCCGCACCCAGATCGCGGCGCTGCAGCGCCGGCTCGGCACCACCACCGTGTACGTCACCCACGACCAGGTCGAGGCCATGACCATGGGTGACCGGGTAGCCGTCCTCAAGAACGGCAAGCTGCAACAGTTCTCGGCTCCCACCGAGCTGTACGATCGCCCGAAGAACGCCTTCGTCGCCGGTTTCATCGGTTCGCCTGCAATGAATCTGATGACCATGCCCATCGTCAGCGACGGCGTGCGCCTCGGGAACTCGACGCTCCCGCTCGAACGCGAGCAGCTGTCGACGCTGCACGCGGCCGGCCTGGAGACCGTGACGGTCGGCGTGCGGCCCGAGCAGCTCGAACTGTCGACCGGGGAGGGCGGCATCGAGGTGATCGTCGACCTCGTCGAGGAGCTCGGGAGCGAATCGTACGTCCACACCCACATCGCCGGGGACGGCACCCAACTCGTCGCCCGGTCGTTGACCCGCACCCCCGCCCGGCTCGCCGACACCGTCTCACTGCGCAAGCGAGACGGAGCGGTGCACCTGTTCCACCCGGAGACGGGGGATCGGATCGGGGACTGACGTCGGGTTCCGGATTCGCCGTGCGGGCAGGGAAGTAAGACTCCCGCGCCCGCACGGCGATGCGCGCTTCGACCTCGAGGGCTACGACTCGCATCTCGACGCACACCTCGGCACAGGCAAAGATGTAATGACCTCGTGTGAGGAGGACACATGCAGAACATGCGAAGTTCGCGGCGTCGTCGGCGTGCCCGACCCCCGCGGAAGCGCCCATGCCGACTCCGAGCCGGGCCGGAACCCCCCAGCGGGGATGCAGTACGTCTCCGACACCACAGGTCGACACTGGTCTTCGAATGCGTAAAGAGGAACCTGCCCTCGTCCGGTAGCGACACCAGGGCAGAACCCTGGCATCACCGGCGTACGAACATCCGTAGGAGGAGTTGTGTTTGTCCCGTTCAGTGTCAACGATTTTCTCGACCGCGCGGAGACCGTGTACGGGGACAGGATCGGTGTGGTCGACGAACCTGACCAACCCGCCCCGTCCCAGGGGTCGCTGACCTACGCCGAGATCGCCGACCTGGCCCGCCGCCAAACCGCCAAGCTCGATGAACTCGGCATCGGCGCCGGTGAGCGGGTCGCGATCGTCAGCCACAACTCCAGCCGGTTGATGACCTCGTTCTTCGGGGTCAGCGGTTCGGGCCGGGTGCTGGTCCCGGCCAACTTCCGGCTGCGCCCCGACGAGGTCCGTTACATCGTCGAGGACTCCGGTGCCCGCGTCCTCTACGTCGATCCCGAACTCGAGGACGCGCTCGCGGAGGTCGACTGCGAGCACAAGTTCGTCCTGGGCTCGGACACCGACCTCTACGCCGCTCCCGGGGCGGTGCCGCAGCCGTGGGAGCCGGACGAGTCGGCCATCGCCACCCTCAACTACACCTCCGGGACCACCGCCCGCCCGAAGGGTGTGGAGATCACCCACCGCAACATCTGGGTCAACGCGGTCACGTTCGGGCTGCACGCCGGGATCGGTGACCGGGACGTGTACCTGCACACGCTGCCGATGTTCCATTGCAACGGCTGGGGTCAACCGTTCGCGCTGACCGGCGTCGGCGCCCGGCACATCGTCCTGCGCAAGGTCGACGGCGCCGAGATCCTGAGGCGGGTCCGCGACCACGGGGTCACGGTGCTCTGTGGGGCGCCGGCGGTCGCGTCCGCGGTCCTCGAGGCCGCACAGACCTGGGAGGGCGAGATTCCCGGCCGGGACCGGGTGCGGATCATCATGGCCGCTGCGCCGCCGCCCACGACGACCGTCGTGCGGGTCGAGGAGGAACTCGGTTGGGAGTTCATCCAGATCTACGGTCTCACCGAAACCTCCCCGCTGCTGACCGTCAACCGCACCCGCGCTGAATGGGACGACCTCGACCCCGAGGACCGCGCGGCGAAACTGATCCGGGCCGGCGCCCCGGCGCTCGGTGTCCGGCTGCAGATCGAGGAGGGCGAGGAAGGCGCGGGGGAGGTGCTGGCCCGCTCCAACGTCGTGATGGAGGGCTACTGGAACAAACCGGAGGAGACCGAGAAGGCGCTGGCCGGTGGCTGGTTCCACACCGGCGACGGTGGCGTCGTCGGCGACGATGGATATCTGACCATCGCCGACCGGAAGAAGGACGTGATCATCACCGGCGGTGAGAACGTGTCTTCGATCGAGGTCGAGGACTGCCTGTTTTCCCACCCGGCCGTGTCCGAGGTGGCCGTGATCGCGGTGCCGAGCGAGAAGTGGGGAGAGACGATCAAGGCCCTGGTGGTCCTGACCCCCGGCACACCGTCCGACAGCGGCACGGAGGCGGAGTTGATCGGCTGGTGCAAGCAGCATCTGGCCGGGTACAAGGCACCGACCTCGGTGGAGTTCCGCAGTGAGCTGGCCCGCACCGCCACCGGCAAGCTGCAGAAGTTCAAACTGCGCTCCCCGTATTGGGACGGACACGCACGTCAGGTCAACTGACATCGAGTTTTCAGTGTGGAACGTACCGGCCGTGCAGGTCGATACGTCTCAATTCCTGGGTGGAGGCGCCGCTGCGGTGGCGGACGATGGATGTCATCGAGGGCGGAGTTCTCCTGCCCCGCCCCACCGAGGGCACATCAGACCCCAGCCGGCCCCACGTCAGGCCGGCCAGCCAGCACGCGCTGCTCGAGCTCTTCCGGATAGCCCTGCTCGAACGAGGAGTTGGCTTGTCACCCGCACGACGACCGACGGCAAGCAGGTGAGCGCGCGCGGATGCGACCACTGGGAGTTCCGGGACGACAAGATCGTCCGCAAGGACTCCTACTGGAAGATCGTCGACGCCCCCGCCTAGGACGGCAGCCGGGCTGCGCGGAATACCCCGTGTCCGTCAGCCACTGCCCTCGATCCTCGCTCATCCGCACAGCCGAATCGACTTCCTGTGCGGCTGGGCGTCCCATTGGGTGGGGCGAGCCCGGTCGAAACCGGGCAGCAGGTACGGTGAGAGAAGATAAAGTATAGTTATGATGTTTAAGCGTGGGGTGGAGCCTCGGCGGACGCACCCTCCGGCTTCGTCAGACTCTCATCCGTCCTGAAGTGCGTTGGCGGGGATATGAATTCTGTGGAGAAAGACGTCTTCTCTGTCGATCTCGGTCGAGTGCGGGACGACTCCGTCTCGAAGTTGGTCGACGGCGTCGTGCATCAACTGGAGATGACGATCGCGGTCGGCCTGCTGGCCGGCGGGGAACGGCTACCCACCGAGGCCGAGTTGGCCGCCAAACTGCAGGTTTCGACGGTGACGTTGCGGCAGGCTCTGACCGTATTGAGGGACCGCGGTCTGATCGAAACCCGGCGAGGCCGGGGCGGGGGGAGCTACGTCCGCGACTTCGGCACCGCCGACCGCGAACGGGCGGACGCGCAACTTCGCACGACGAGTGCGGAGAAGTTGCGGGACCTCGGGGACTTGGTGGGGGCATTGACCGGCGCGGCAACCCGCCTTGCGGCCCTGCGCACCTTGCCCGAGGACGTCGACCGGCTGGAGGATCTCGCACGGAATTTTGCCGAGGCCACTCGTGCGGACGTTCGACGCCGCGCGGACAGCCGCTTCCACATCGAACTCGGCGCCGCGGCGCAGTCGTCGCATCTGACGACGTTGATCGTCCAGGCGCAGGCCCAGGTGGCCCCGCTGCTGTGGGACACGGACGCGCTGGATCCGCACGATGCGATCCGCGAGCACGCGTTGATCGTGGAGGCCATCCGCAATCGTGATCCCGACGCCGCGCACCGCCATGCGCTGGAGCATTGTGCACGAGAAACCCGCGTTCTGGTCGATCGTCACCTCGCGTTGGCGGCGACGTGAAGAACGAGGACGGCCGCCGGCCCGCGCAGCTTCCGGATTTGGATCGGCTGACCGCAGAGATCACCGACTATCTGCGCGCGACACTGGACAGCCTCACTCGTGTGCGTGCCGACATGCGCGAGTTGCTCGATCGCGTCGAGCGGGACGGGCGTCGACCCGCCCGCTCCGATCTCGGCGGAATCCGCGAGAGTCTGCAGGCGTGTCTACGGAACCCCGAGTACGCGGTGGATCGCATCGGCGTGGCCACCGCCGTGGACTATCTGACGGACAGCCCGTACTGGATGGAGTGGTGGGGCTACGACGACCACGGGGATCTCGAGTTCATCGGCCACAGCGTCAACCCCGGACAGGTGTCCTTCTACGACTACTCCAGCCGGGGCTGGTTCTCCATTCCTCAGACCTGCGGCACCCCTGCCATCATCGGACCGTACGTCGACTTCGGCGGTATCGACTCCTACAGCTACACGGTCACGATCTCGGTGCCGGTCATCACTGCGGGTGGTTTCGCCGGCGTCGCGGGTGCCGATGTTCTGGCGCATCGGTTCGAGCGTTTCCTGTTCACGGGGGACCGGGGCCGAAGTCCCGTCGTTCTGGTGAATGCGGACTTGCGCGTCATCGCCTCCACGACGTCCGGATACCTACCCGGGGACCTTCTGCAACCGGACGACGTCACGTCGTGGTCCACGTCGGAACTGGCCGCGGACCTCTTCCCGAACGGCAGAAGCTGGCAGTTGGTGTCGCCTCTGCCCTGATCCCGGGGCCTCGGATCCGCGGTTACCCGTGTCCGGTAGCCCCTGACCTGGCACTTCGCGCTAGAAATTTAAAAAGTGAAAATATCTTCTATTGCTTATAGACTTTCCTTGTGCCACGATGATGTGGCGGGCGTCACAACTCCTGCGGCGCGCGGGACTACCGCCGGCGGTGGGAGCGAGCCTGGGCAATCGCCAAAGACGTTGTGACGCATGCAGCTTTGTGGACGTCCGCCGCCGTTGTCGGATTCCCAACTTCGAGGTCGAGCAAGTTGGCCTTCGCTGCAGCAGTCAACTTCACTACTTCGGTTTCAGGAGACATGCATGTACGACGTGATCGTCGTTGGTGGCGGTACAGCGGGAGTGGCCACGGCCTACTTTCTTCGAGACCTGAAATTGGATATCTGCGTGCTCGAGGCAACCGGTGAAGTGGGAGGAAGGTCGAACACGGTAGATCTCGCGGGGGCGAGTGCGAACTCCGGTGCACTGTTCATCTACAGGAACACCCGGACCGAAGAACTTGCCACCGAACTCGCGCTGGACGTCGTACCGTTCGAACCCGCGACGTACGGAATCCATGTCAACGGCAAGACGATCGTCGCCGAGACCAACGAAGACCTCGTCGCACGTCTGGATCTGACCGACTCCGAAAAGGCGGAGTTGAGCGAATTTTTCGACAGTGCCCTGCTCGAATACAACGAGCACACGAGCAACGGCGTGCTGGACCAGGACGATCAGGGTCTGGCTACCGAGACGATCGCCGACCGGCTCAGCGGACTGCAACCCGGCGTACGTCAGATCATCGACGCCGCTCTGCGCGGCGGGGCTGTCGGAGACCCGGCCAAGCTGTCGGCGAAGTACGCCCTCCGCTACTTCGCGAGCTACCTCGCGCGAGAGAAGCGCAACCGATCCTTCGCGCTCGGCGGCATGCAGGCCATCCCCAGGGCGATGCACGGCCACCTGCCTGCGGACACCGTTCGGTTCGACACCGTGGTCACCGGTGTCGCCTTCAAGGACGAGCAGGACGCTTACGAGGTCAGCTTCACCGGCCCGGAGGGAGTGGGAACACTCCTGACCCGTCATGTCGTATCGACGCTGCCTGCCCCTCTGGTTCCCACCGTCTTCAGTGATCTACCGACATGGAAGACCGACGCGCTCAGCAGCTTCGACACTCCCGGCAGCACCACGCTCAATATCGTCGCCGATATCGACGGCCTGTCCGGCATCGAAGACTGGGCGTTCATCGTGACCGCCGGAATGCCGTTCGACGCGATCATCAACCCGACCCCGGGCCGGGTAGGACCCAACTGGGCCGCGGGCAGAGTGCAATTCACCTGCTACGGGAATTCCACCGGGTTCCAGCCGGGGTTCGCCGAAGACGAGGCCCGCGTCGCCGACTGGGTGGAGAGCTTCTTGACCGTTGCACCGCAGCTCAGAGGAAGGATCACCGGCGTTCACGCACGTACGTGGGAACACTGCTTTGCACTACTCGGCCCCGATCGCGCCGCGAATCTGGCCGAACTCCAGCGGTCGGTGGGCTCGATCCACTTCGCCGGGGACTACACGTCCGAGACCGCGGGGACCCACGGGGCGTACACGGAAGCAGAACGTGTCGCTTCCCTGATCCGGGCCTCCGTTGCCTCCTCGAACAACTGACCGACGCTCGCCGGCCCGACACCGACTTCAGAACACCATCACTGACGAGGAGCTCGTTATGACGACGATCAACCCTTTGGACGATGCGCCACTGTCCAGATTCCACAAGAAGCTAGCGCTGTTCTCCTCGGGCGGACCGTTTCTCGACGGCTACGTCTTGTCGATCATCGGTGTCGCGATGGTGCAGTTCGCGGATCAGTGGAGCCTGTCGTCCGTCGAACAGGGCCTGGTCGGTGCCTCGTCGCTGATCGGAATCCTGCTGGGCGCCTATGCCGGTGGATGGCTGACCGACAAGTTCGGACGTGAGATTCTGTTCACGATCGACCTGGTCGCCMTCATCGTGTTCTCCGTGGCTCAATTCTTCGTCCAAGACGTCGTGTGGCTGATCATTCTGCGCCTGCTGATCGGTATGGCCGTAGGTGCGGACTATCCGATCGCCACCTCCCTGCTGACCGAATTCACGCCGCGCAAGTACCGGGGTCCGTTCCTCGGCGCGTTCGTCGCGATGTGGTTCGTCGGCGCCGCAGCTGCTTACGTCGTCGGAGAATTCCTGGCACGAACGGGACACGAAGACGCATGGCGTTGGATGCTGGCCAGCGCCGCAGTGCCTGCGACTCTGATCGTCCTCGCCCGGGTCGGAACACCCGAGTCCCCCCGTTGGCTGGCGAACAAGGGAAAGATCGACGAAGCGAACGAAGTGATGCGGAAGGTCTACGGACCCACCGTCAGCATCGCAGACCTCCCGAGGGAAGACGGCACCGTCAGCGTCAAGGATCTCCTGCGATCGGGATACGGAAAGCGGATGGCTTTCATCACGCTGTTCTGGACCTGCTCGATCGTGCCGCTGTTCGCCGTCTACGCGTTCGCACCCGCCATCCTCGGGGCACTGAAGCTCGAAGGCGATGCAGCACACTTCGGGTCGGCCGTGATCACGATCCTGTTCCTGGTCGGATGCGTCGTCGCGCTGCTTCTGGTGAATCGGATGGGCCGGCGACCCCTCCTCATCCACAGCTTCCTGTGGTCCGGACTCGCTCTCCTGATCCTCGGACTGTTCCCCGAAGCACCGAGCGTGATCATCATGGCGCTGTTCGCGATCTACGCGGTGGTCATCGGCGGCAGTCAGATCCTGCAGTGGGTCTACCCGAACGAGCTGTTTCCCACCGAGATCCGGGGTTCCGCGGTAGGAATGGCCTCCTCGCTCAGTCGCATCGGCGCCGCGGTCGGCACGTTCCTGGTGCCGCTGTCGCTCAGCGGTATCGGCATCGGCCCCACGATGCTCATCGCKGCCGCCATCACCCTCCTCGGCGCGGTCTTGTCACAGGTCATGGCACCGGAGACCCGCGGAATGGCACTGACGGAAAGCGCCGCACTGAGCACCACCACACGCACGACGCTACCTACCGCCTGACTCCCAGCCGGCAGGGCAGATACGATTCGCAGGTACCCGGGCGCTCGCCGAGCGTCCGGGTACCTCACGGCTACGAGCGATTCGACGTTCCCGGACCCCCGACGAGCCTTCCCAGCGCGAGGCCGACGTGCAACTCCAAGCGGTCCTGGCCGATCGACAGATCCAGCGTCGTGAGTTCCTGAATTCGACGTAGCCGGTAGTAGAGGGTCTGCCGATGAATGCTCAGAGCATCGGTCGTTGCGGCAATGTCGCCACCATTGTCGAAGAAGGTCTCCGCGGTGGAGAGAAGGTCTCGGTTCCGGTGCTCGAACAGCGCCCTGACCGCAGGGGTGATGACCGCTTCGGCGATGAGCTCCGCGGACGCGATTGCGGCCAGCCGATACACGCCGAGCTGATCCCAGTACGCCACCGGCCCCTTGGAGGGCTCGAACGCAATGACGTCGAGGCACAGCCTTGCCTGCCGCCAACTCTTCCTGGCATCCCGAAGGTTCGCGTAGGTTCCCCCGACTCCGACGACGCTTCCCTCGGCGGTGTAGCTGTCGACAGCTGAGCGAAGTGCGGCAGATGATGAATCACGGTGCGTTACAAATACTGCCGTGAGTCGTCCCATCGGCACCGCGGTGACGCCCGGCCGTCGATCGATCGCGTCGTGGTCCGTTGCGAGCATCGTGAATTCGGCGTCGGACACGTCGCCCGACGCCCGGAGATGCTCGGCGGCAGCCGAAGACCTGTCCGGATCGCCTTCCAGCAGGTCCGCAAACGCCCCTGCCAGGTGTCCGTTCCCCGATGCGTCGGCGGCGAGCAGCGCGCCCGCCTGGGCCGCGAGCGGCATCAATTCTTCGAGTTCATGGTCGGAGATCGATGCGTCGTCGTCCGGCAGGACGAACAAGAACCCGTACGTTTTTCCTCCGTGCCGGACGGGGAGGCAGATTCGTGCCTTCGAGCCGGTATTCCTGTTCGCCGGTGTTCGAACCGGCCTGGTGGCGTAGGTGATTCCGCAATCGACGATCCAGTTGCGGGTGTCCGCATCGGTCGCTTGCCTGACGACCGACTGTGAGTGATCTTGTGACATTGCGATCGACCGGGCACTGTACGCGATCATCTCGAAATCGCTGTCGAGCAGCACTACGGACGCCCCCAGGTGCCGGCGCGTGCGTGCCATGAAATCGTCGACGCTCGCAATGGCAGCACCCCGGCCGATCTGATTCATAACTAATATATTAACATGCGGCCAGTTTGTTGATCATCCATATGTCTGACGTACACCTGCATACTTCTGGCATCTGTCGATAGTCGCGGAGCACCTCGGGGGTGTTATATGGATCACATCCAGACACGGGACGTGATCATCTCCTGGGCGGGTGCGTTGCTGCCGCCAGGTTTGATCGAAGTCGTTGGGCGAGTGGAAGTCTCGCTCGGCGGATGCGGACAGACCTCCCCGCGTCCACGTGTGTCGAATCGATCGTGAGAGCTGCCGATGTCTGATTTGGATAAGAACCCGTCACCCGCCCTGCAGAAGAGCCTCAAGCAACGTCACCTGACGATGATTGCTATCGGCGGCGTCATCGGCGCCGGACTGTTCGTCGGTTCCAGCGCGCTGCTGAACTCCTCGGGCCCCGCCGCAATCTTCTCCTACGCGATCACCGGTCTCGTAGTCATTCTCGTCATGCGCATGCTCGGCGAAATGGCCGTGGCAGACCCGTCGACGGGGTCCTTTGCCGGATACGCGCGTAAGGCGTTCGGGCACCGCGCGGGTTTCACCACCGGGTGGCTGTACTGGTTCTTCTGGGTAGTCGTCGCCGGGGCCGAGGCCGTGATCGGCGGAAAACTCCTGCAGCGGTGGATAGATCTCCCCTCGTGGCCCATGGCGGCGGCGTTGCTGCTCGCCATGGTCGCCACCAACCTTCGGTCGGTGCGCAATTTCGGTGAGTTCGAGTACTGGTTCGCCGGCATCAAGGTCGCCGCGATCATCGCGTTCCTCGCAATCGGGGCGTGCTTCGTGGTGGGCCTGTGGCCGGGGCACAGCGCGGACGTCTCCAACCTGACCGATCACGGGGGATTCGCACCGAACGGATGGACGGTCGTTCTCTCCGGTGTCGTCGTCGCGGTCTTCTCCATGGTCGGTCCCGAGATCGCCACGATCGCGGCGGCAGAGTCCGAAGAACCCGAGAAGTCGGTTGCCAAGGCCGCGAACTCCGTGATCGGCCGTGTCGGAGTGTTCTATCTCGGCTCCGTGCTTCTCCTGGCGATCATCGTCCCCTGGACTTCCATCAGGGTCGGCCAGTCGCCCTTCGTCGACGCCTTGAACGTCATGGGTATCCCGGGCGGCCCGGACATCATGAACGCGGTGGTCCTGGTTGCGGTGCTGTCCTGCCTGAATTCGAGTCTCTACACCGCCTCGCGCATGATGTTCGTGCTGGCCAATCAGGGCGACGCACCGCGTTCGGTCGCTCGGGTGGACAAGAACGGAGTTCCCCGCGGGGCGCTGCTGGCCGCGTTGTGCGTCGGGCTGGGCTGCGTTGCGCTCGACTACTTCTCGCCGACGACGGCGTTCGCGTTCATCGTCAACGCGTCGGGCGCCACCATCTTGATGGTCTACCTGATGATCGCGCTCTCCCAGATCAAACTCCGGTCAATGCTCGGCCGGGAGAAGGCCCGCGAACTCCGCTTCAAGATGTGGCTCTTCCCGTACCTCTCGATCCTCGGGGTCGTCGGTATCCTCGCGGTCTTGATCTCGATGTTCTTCGTCGAATCCACGCGATCGCAGATCTCCCTCAGCCTGGGTGCCCTCGCCGTCACCCTGATCGCATACCAGGCTCGGCGCAAGTTCGGCCCCGGGCGTACGCCGGCCGGTTCCGTCGAAGGCGGAAACATCGATAAGGAACCAGACTTCGACACCGAGGCGTCGTACGCGCTGCCGAGCGACCGGTAGTCGCGGGATTCCTCTGGGCCGGAGCACGCTGCTCCGGCCCAGAGACATGCGCTACGTGACCCCGCCTAGTCTGCTGCGTCCCCGGAACGCTCTTGCCGTCCGGGCCTCGGATGGCGGGAGGAAACGGTCAGACGTCGTGCGGCGCTTCCGGTTGCGGTGCTCGTTCCGGGCTGCTGCCGCGGCGTGCGGGCGGTCGAGAATCGGCGATCGGCCTCGGTCGCGCCGCCCCAGATCCCGTACGGCTCACGAACTGTCTGGGCGTACGTGTGGCACTCGGACACGACCGGGCAGGAGTGACAGATCTGGGTGACGAACTCTTCGCGATAGCGTCGAGCCTGCCGTGTTTCGCCGTCGGGGGAGAAGAACAGGTCGGTGTCCATGTCTCGGCAGCGGGCATGCAACTGCCAGTCCCACATCTCCGTCGAGGGTGCGTACGGGTGCGCTGTCAGAGACGCGCTCATGACTTCTCCGCTTCTATCCGGTCTTTCACGCTATCGATGACCGTAGCCGGGATCACACCCACCCGTCAATAGATTCGATCTGTGATCACAACAGGTGCTAGGGTGGCTGTAACCGTCGGTGACCTCTCTCCGGCGATCTCGCCACAACTCGGAGGTCCTCATGGGCAGGCCGAATACTCTCGTTCTGCGGGAGATGAAAACGACTCCACCGCACAGTTCTTCGTCGAACTTGCTTGCGGACCGGGTATACGAGACCCTGCGCGGGCACATCGCGCAGGGTCACTGGGCGCCGGGGACGCAGCTACGGATCCGGGAGGTCGCCGCATTGGTGGGCACCAGCGTGATGCCGGTCCGGGAGGCGTTCCGGCGGCTCGAGCAGGCGGGTCTGATCGTCACGGAGCCCTACCGGGGAGCGTCGGTGCGGGAGTTGAGTATCGACGAACTCGAATACGTGTACGACGTGCGCATCATGCTCGAGCCCGATGCCGCGCGCCGGGGCGCCGTCCTGGCCGACGACGCGGCCGTCGAGACGATGAGACAGCACTGGCGGCTGCTGGAGAGCGCGGCTGCGCACGGCGACATCGCAGGAGCCGTCGCTCAGGACGAACTGCTGCTGTCGGCGTTGTTCTCCGCGGGAAACAACCCGGTTCTCACCGGGCTGATCCAGGGCATGTGGGACACCTGCCGCCCCTACAAGAACCTCTGGGTGCGCGACGCCGTCGGGCACGGACTGTCCCGGTGGAGCTATCTCGCCGACCTCGTCGCTGCAGTCGAAACCCGCGACGGCGACAGCGCATTCCGCATTCTCGAGCACGTGTGCCGCACTTCTCGCTCCACCGTGCGCGGAATTCTCGATCCGCTGTCCACCAGATTTTCCGAGCACATCGACGGACCGCCACGGGATTTCACCGCTGGAACCCGGATCCAGGCACGAGCGTGCCGCCCACACGGATGACCGTATGGGCGGCATGGCAGGACTCGATCGGCACCGTCGACGTCGGTTCGTGGTGCGATCGAATCAGCGACTGTGGTTGTGCATGACGTGCTTGGTGCGGGAGTAGTCGTCGAGGGCGTAGATCGACAGGTCGCGGCCGTAACCGGAACCCTTGAATCCACCCCACGGGACCTCGTTGGCCAGCACCAGGTGTGAATTGACCCAGACGGTACCGGAATCCAGCCGCGCAGCGATGTCGTGACTGCGGCGCGCGTTCTCGGTCCAGACCGAAGCGGACAGGCCGACGGGTACGTCGTTGGCGCGGCGCACGGCCTCGTCCTCGTCGGTGAAGGTCTCGACGGTGACGACGGGTCCGAAGATCTCCTCACGGGAGCACTCGGCGCCGTCGGGGACGTCGACGAGCACCGTCGGTGCCACGAAGTAGCCGGTACCGGCCAGTGCCGTTCCGCCGATGGCGACCCGGATGCCCTGCTGGGCGGCGCGATCGAGGTATCCGACGACGCGATCGAAATGAGCCTTGGAGACCAGGGGCCCGATCTCGATGTCGTCCCCGGAGCCGGGTTCGCCGATGGCGAGTTCGCGGACCTGAGCGACGAAGAGTTCGACGAACTTGTCGGCGACCGACTCGTGGACCAGGACGCGGCACGCCGCGCCGCATTCCTGCCCGGAATTCCAGAAGCTCGCGACCCGCAGCGATTCAGCTGCCTCCTCGAGGTTGGCGTCGGCGAAGATCACGACCGGCGCCTTGCCGCCGAGTTCGAGGTGGACCCGCTTGAGGGTCTCGGCGGCGCCGCGGGCGACGGCGCGGCCACTGCCCACCGACCCGGTGAGGGCGATCATGTCCACGTCCGGGTGCTCGGCGAGCCGGGCGCCGACGACCGAGCCGCGGCCTGTGACCACGTTCAGCACCCCGGCGGGCAGCAGGTCGGCGACGAGTTCGGCGAACTTCAGGGTTGTCAGCGGGGTCTGCTCCGACGGCTTGATCACCAGGGTGTTGCCGGCTGCGAGGATGGGGGCGATCTTCCAGGCGGCCATCAGCAGGGGGTAGTTCCACGGGGTGACCACTCCGACCACTCCGAGGGGTTCGCGCAGGATCACCGACAGGTGGTTCTCGACGTAGTCGCCGGCGGCCATGGACGTGGTCGCGCGCAGAGCGCCGGCCATGAAGCGGAAGGTGTCGATGGTGCCGTCGACGTCGTCACGGGAGACGGCCAGGGGCTTTCCTGCGTTCGCGGATTCGAGCCGGGCGAGCAGGTCGGCGTTGGCTGCGAGCCGGTCGGCGATCTTGTGCAGCACCTCCGACCGCTCCTTGGGTACCACGCGTGCCCAGGCTTCCGCGGCCGCTGCGGCGACGCTCACCGCACGGTCGACGTCCGCGGTGGTGCCCTGCGGGATCTGGGCGATGACGTTCTCCGCGCTGGGGTCGATCACATCGAACACGTCGCCGGGAGCAGCATCGTCGAAGGCGCCGTCGACGAAATGCGAGGTAGGGGGAAGATCGGCCGCCGTGATCAGCGGCGCCGAGCCGGGTGCACGGCGTACCGTCACGTCCTCGACGGGAGTAGAGATGGACATCAGAGGTACCTCCATGATCGTGGAACTCGAGCTGCAGGCCCGGTCCGTTGTGGATCCCGGGCCGATTACGGCGGGCATGAATAGTGCGGGTGCAATGGCGTGTATTCGGGGATCGCCTGAGGTGGGCGTGCTGCTGCGGCATCTGCGTCTCGCACCAGACTAAAATGTAATCACAGATCACACAAGGGTGAGGCTGTTTTCGGTCGCCCGAAAACACCCGGAAAGCGCCATGTGCTGCTGCTGCTCCGACAGCGCGTATTACCGATCGGAGGTCGCCGGCCGCCGGGGGAGGTCCGATCGCCGGTTAATATGTGATCTGTGGTCATGTCCAAGCGCGCCGAGCCGACACTTCTGACCGATCAGGTCTACTCGATGATTCACGAGTCGATCATGAACGGTGATCTGCCTGCCGGTGCCCGCCTGCGCGTGCGTGATCTCGCCGAGCAGGTGGGAACCAGCGTGATGCCGGTGCGCGAGGCGATCCGCCGACTCGAGGAAGCCGGGTTGGCCGAACGCGTGCCCCACCGGGGGGCGGTGGTCAAAGGCCTGACCCTCGCCGAGTTGGTGCACGTCTACGACGTGCGCCGGCTGCTCGAGGTGGAGGCCGCCCGGCTCGGCGCCCAGCGAATCAGCGCCGAGGACTGCGACCGGATGCAAGCCGAGTTCACGCTGATGCGCGCCGCCGTCGCCGAGGGACGCGTGGTCGCCCTTCTCGACCACGACGAGGCCCTGTTGTCGATCCTGTACGAGGCCGCCGCGAATCCTGTTCTTCTGCAGACGATCCGCAACCTGTGGAACCACTGCCGGGCCTACAAGATCGTGGGCGCGCAGGGAAGCCTGGACTCCGGGGGAGACGACCCGCTGTGGCGATTCCAGGAGCGCCTCGTTGCTGCTGCCCGGGATCGCTCGGGTGAATCCGCGGCCGCGGTCAACGAGGAATCGCTCCTCGACGCGACCGACCGCATCAAAGCGCTCCTGGCGACCGAGCAGGCCGCGTCGGCAGACGCCGGCTAGCGCGAAACACACCTCTACGCCGTCGGCGCGAATCGCCGTCGAGCAGTGCACCCTCGGGCCGGTATGACCCCCGAGTAACCACGGCCGGAAGGTCGCGCCGCCGAAGATGGTGGGCCCGCGGCCGGGTGAGCGATCGGCTGTCCCGCTGTGTCATCGGGGTGGAAGCACGCCCGGGGGTTGTGTGATCTGTGATTACATATTATTGTTCTGTGACGAGACGCACATCACACCAGAGGGTGCGGGAAGTAGTGAACGAAGCCAGCTCGTATCGCCGGGTCGCCGGCACGGCCTCGGGTCGAGAATCACGTGTTCTCGAATCGCTATGTGTCTCAACAGGAATTGAATCAACATCCGACCACCTCGATATCGCCACCGAGGAATGCCGCATCAGGTCCGGGTCGGCACAGTATGTCAACAAGGAGTCCGAGATGACGACGACCAACCCGTTGGACGACGCGCCACTGTCCACATTTCACAAGAAGTTAGCGGTGTTCTCCTCGGGAGGGCCGTTCCTCGACGGTTACGCCCTCTCGATCATCGRTGTCGCGATGGTGCAGATCTCGGGCCAGTGGAACCTGTCGTCGGCCGAACAGGGCCTGATCGCCGCGTCCACGCTGATCGGCATCCTGCTCGGCGCCTTTGCCGGCGGTTGGCTGACCGACCGCTTCGGCCGGGAGGTCCTGTTCACCCTCGACCTGGTTGCGATCATCGCCTGCTCCGTGGCGCAGTTCTTCGTGGAGGGCGTCGTCTGGTTGATTGTTCTGAGGCTGCTCCTGGGCATGGCCGTGGGTGCGGACTACCCGATCGCCACGTCACTGATGACGGAGTTCGCGCCGCGTAAGTACCGTGGTCCGTTGCTGGGTGCCTTCGTCACCATGTGGTTCGTCGGAGCGGCGGCAGCGTACGTCGTCGGCGAGGTCCTGGCGCGAACCGCCGGAGACGACGCGTGGCGTTGGATGCTCGCCAGTGCCGCATTCCCCGCAGTATTGATCGTCGTGGCCCGGGTCGGCACACCGGAGTCGCCCAGGTGGCTGGTCAGCAAGGGGAAGATCGACAAGGCCAACGAAGTGCTGCTCAAGGTCTACGGTCCCGGTGTCACCGTCGCCGACCTTCCTGCGGACGAAGAGACCAACGTCGGCGTCAAGGAACTCCTCCGCTCCGGCTACGGCAAGCGGATGGCCTTCATCACCCTCTTCTGGACCTGCTCGGTGGTTCCGTTGTTCGCCGTCTATGCCTTCGCCCCGGCCATCCTCGGTGCCCTCAAACTCGAGGGCGACGCCGCACACATCGGATCCGCCGCCATCACCATCCTGTTCATGGTCGGTTGTGTCTTCGCGCTGTTGCTGGTCAACCGGATGGGCCGGCGCCCGCTGCTGATCCACAGCTTCGTGTGGTCGGGTCTGGCCCTGCTGCTGCTGGGAATCTTCCCCGGAGCGCCGAGCGCGATCATCATGGTTCTCTTCGCCGCCTACGCGGTCCTCATCGGCGGCTCCCAGATCCTGCAGTGGGTGTACCCGAACGAGCTGTTCCCCACCGAAGTCCGCGGTTCCGCAGTCGGATTGGCGTCCTCGCTCAGCCGCATCGGCGCTGCGATCGGCACGTTCCTGGTGCCGCTGTCCCTCAGTAGCCTCGGCATCGGCGTCACCATGCTGATCGCCGCCGGCGTCACCCTCTTCGGTGCCGTGATCTCCCAGATGTGGGCACCCGAGACCCGGGGGCTGTCCCTCTCCGAGAGCGCCGGGCTCGGCCAGACGGCCAAGTCGCCCGCCCCCGCGGAGACGATCTCCGTGTAGCAGAACCCAGGCACTATTCGAGAACCGTGTCCTTCGCTTCGAAGGACACGGTTCTCGTGTGTCTCATGGACTTTCCCGGCAGCGCCGAACCGTACAGGCCGGCACTCGACCGGTGAACGCTTGCTGCGGGATTCGGTGTCTCTGCGGTGGCAGACATACGGCACCACTCCGACGGTCAACCGGCGAGCAGTCGGGAAGGCCTATCGCTTCGCCCTGACGACCAACGTCACCGAGCCATCGTCGCGGACGGCGACGATGGCTCGGTGACGTAAAGGTCAGCGACAGTCAGTGGGTGTCGATCGCGTCGGCTTCGTGCTTGCGCCGGCGAATTTCCAGCGCGCTCGGGCCTCGCGACGAGTGACGTCGACCGCTGACGCGCACTGACGCACGATCCCGCGGTCGTTCCTTCGTGACGGTGCTGTCGGACGTCGCCGGTGCTGGAGGAGTAATTTCGCCGGCCTTCTTCGGTTCGCGCGTTGCGACCCAGCACACCGTTGCTCCGACGCACACGATCGCGGTACCGACCCAGAAGGTGACTCCGAGCGCGGTAGCCAACATCAGCGAAGAGAACGCAGCCGACAGTACCGGTGTGAAGTAGGAAGCGGCAGCGAGCAAGGTCATGTTTCCGTGAAGAATGCCCACATTCCACAGGGCATAGCCGAAGCCGATGGCGCATGYCGCTACCAGTGTCGCTACCACCCCGGTCAGCGTCAGGTGGAGGGGTTCGGTGTCACTGAACAGGTACAGGACCCAGAACGATGCTGCGGTAAGCATGAAGAACGGAGTAATCCCGTTGTTGCCCTTGGCGAACAGCTTTGTCACGGTGCAATACGCGGACCAGATGACGGCACCCAGGAGTGCGAGGGCGTAACTGAGGGGATTCGTGCGAATGTTCTCGATGGTCCCGGGCAGGTCGAGTCCGGCGTCACCGCCGAGGACCAGTGCGATCCCGGCAATGGACAACCCGATGCCGGGGATGAACAAGAGCGAGGATCTCTGACCGGTGAACAGGATGGCGAACAGGACTGTCAGGCACGGCCACAGGTAGTTCACGATGCCGACCTCGATCGCCTGGCGCGCGTCGGTTGCCAGTCCGATCGCGAGAGCGAAGCACACTTCGTATCCGGCGAACATCAGCGCACCGGTCAGCAGATAGACGCGGTTGAACTCGCGAAGTTTGGGCCACCCGACGGTGAGGAACAACAAAACGGAGCAGCACGTGTAGATCATGGCCGCGCCGCCGATGGCGCCGAGACTCTCGGTGACCAGTCGGATCATGCCGACCATGGTGCTCCACAACACAATCGCTGCCAGGCCGGCCAAGGTTGCGTTCCGGCCAGTCATCGCCACTCTTGCCAAGATGATCCTCCTTCGTGCTGAGCTCAGGGATTGTCGAACCCGAACACCGTGACGTGCAGGCGAGGAGGGAGTTCGTCCCGCGGCACACCTGAGAGGTCTGTGGATCGAGTTGTCGTGGGCACCACGAATCGGCGTACATCGGCGCGAGGGAACCCGACCGTTACGCGATTCTTACCTGAATGTAATCTGTGATCACAAAATTGACAAGGTGACGTGCGCCGCAGTGGTCGGTAGGCGTGCAACCTGCAGGAATGATCAGCGGTGGCCATCACGGGAACGCCGTGTGGCCCGCTCGGGGAGCGGGCCACACGGAACTCTCGGTCGGAATCAGAAGTCGGGGTAGTAGCTCGGACGCGGCGCCGTGGTCCGAATGTCGGGAAGCTCCATGTTCCGCTTGTCCTCCTCGTCATCGACCCAGCAGTCGGCGATCTCGTCGGTGGTCGCGAACCAGACACCGTCGTGGGACACCATGTGCTCGATCAGCTTCTGGTACCACATCATGTGATGGGCCTGGCCGACGATCTGCGGATGCACACACGAGACGAACGCGGCACCCTCGACGTTCTGATAGCCGTAGTCGAAGATGTCGCGCCAGCGTTCGAAGACGGTACGACTGTCCTGCTGGCCGGCCTGTACTCCGGTGATGCAGGCGAGTGGCGGGAAGTCGTCGAGGTACCAGCTGACCGGCAGTTCGAGGACGTGGCTCGCCTTGCCKGGCTTGTTGCCGTTCTCCCAGTCGATGGCCCACCGCTGCGGACGGTATGCCTCGAGGTCGCGGCCCATCAGGGAGGAGTCGTACTTGAACCCCATCTTCTCGACGATGTCCAGGGTGTTGTCGGAGTAGTCCCAGTACGGCGAGCGGTACCCCGTCGGACGAACACCGAGTTGCTTGTCGAAGGTGGSGAAGGCACGCTCGACCAGCTCCTCCTCGGTCCCGGCATCGATCAGGGTGGGGTTCTCGTGGAAATACCCGTGGTGGCCGAACTCGTGACCCTTCTCGGCGATCTGTTCACATTCCTTCGTGAACGTGTCGACGGTGTGCCCGGGCGTGAACCAGGTGGTCTTGATGTCGTAGCGGGCGTAGAGATCGAGTAGGCGCGGGACGCCGACCTTGGCGCCGAACTCGCCGCGCGACATGAAGGACGGGCTGGGTTTGTTGAACCCGCCCAGCCAGAGTGACTGTGCGTCGAAGTCGGTTCCGAGATTGACTGCAATCTTCTTGCCCGCGGGCAGTTCGAGATGACCCATTGTCGCTTCTCCTGATATCGGTTGCGTGCTTGTGGTGGGGTGAGGCTCGTCGAGATCGGCGGAGCGTCCTAGCCGAGCTGGCGTGCGGTGGTGTGGGAGGGCCAGCGGCGGTAGGACTCCACGCGCCGGCGGCGATCCTGGAACGTGGTCGCGGCACCGTCGAGACGGTTCCGGCGCAGGACATCGAGATCGACGACGCCTGTGACGACATTCTCGGTGTTCGCTACGGGCGCTTGCGCCACGACCCCGGAGGGGGTCCACGGGAGGTCGCAGGGCGAGAGAATCGAACTCTGGGTCCACCCGCTGGGGATGGGGCCACCGGGTGCGCCGCCGGTGGCGCAGTGCGCGAAGTAGACCTGGTTCTCGATGGCGCGGGCCTGCGCGCAGTGCCGCACCCGCCAGTACCCGTACTCGGTGAAGGTGTACGACGGACAGAGAATTATCTCCGCGCCCTGTTCGGCGAGCGACGACGCACATTCGGGAATTTCGGTCTCGTAGCAGACGTTGAAACCGACCGTGGCGAACGGAAGTTCGAAGACGTCCATGTCGTCGCCCTCCCTCGTCGACCAATCCGCCTCCGCAGGAAAGATATGCGTCTTGCGGTGCTCGTACTGTTCCCCGTCGGGGCCGAAAATGTATGCGATGTTGTAGTATCCGTCTTCGCGATATTCCAGGTGCGATCCCGCCGCGATGAATTGATTGCGCTTGCGCGCTTCCGAACTGAACAAAGAACGGTATTCCCGGGTGTAATCACCGATACGCGTCAATTCGGTGACCGGATCGTCTTGCCACGAATCGGCGATGGTGAACAACTCCAGCGTGAACAACTCCGGGAAGAGAACCAGGTCGCTGCCGGCCGCCTGGTCGAGGAGTCCCCGTGAATGGTCGGCGAACTCGTCGAAACTACTCACCGGACGGATCGCGAAGCTCGCGGCGGAAATTGTGATCGAATCTGACATTGAACCCTGCCTCGGTTGTGACGACCATTACGGATGCATTCACGCTAACGACGAACGCGCCGTAAGGCGGCTAGACCTGGGCTAGCCATATGGCTAGCGACGCAAATCTCCGTAGTATTCGATGACATGGTCGGTCTCCCGGAAGATTCGCCTCGGTGGAAGCTCTCGATGCTCGCGGAGGAGCTCGCCGAGCCGCTGCGGCTTCTCCGTGTCTCGATGAAGGCGCGCGAGGCCGTCATCATCTACGCACCGAGTGGCGGGCCCCTGCGGGTGATTGCATCGGAACCGTTGGGCAACTCGGTGTTCACGTCGGAGGAACCCGTGCGCAGCAACATCCAGTGGTCACCTGTCGCGGCCACGGCCCGGCACGTGCGGCTCACGTCGTTGATGCGCCCGGTCTCACTCGATTTCGACCGTGCACTGATCCTCCCGTTCGCGGACGGTCACGGGCACGGCGAGGTGATCCTGGGGTCGGCGGCCGCACTGGACGCGGAGACGCTCGCGACAGTCCGGCGATTTGCTCGGGATATCGACGCGCTCCGTACTCGTGTCCACGAGACCAGGCATCGCGACCTCGACCGTGCCTACCGRGTTGTCGCGCGCGCGGCAACGTCCGACGTCTCACTGGACCGCGTTTTCGACATCACTCTCGCCGCCGCGCGCAATCTGCTCGAAGGAGATGTCGCGTATCTGTCGTTGCCGGTCGATGACAATTACTTCGTCTTCACTCGAACGCTGGGGATCAACACCGACCCGTTCCGTGATCTCCGGGTCGGGTCGGGCGAGGGGCTCGGCGGGGCGGCGCGTGAGACCGGGCACCCCATTCGTTCGCTGAACTACGAGGAAGATCGCAACCTTCGCGCCGCCATGCGCGAGGAGACGCGTGGCGAGGGAATCAACTCGGCACTGGCGGTTCCCGTCCGTGACGGCGGCAACGTCGAGGCGGTGCTCTACGTCGCGAGCCGGCGGCCGCGCGCGTACAGCGAAGACGACGAACGCGTACTGGCGGATTTCGCGAACGCGGCACTGCTGGGTCTGGACCGGTCCAATCTGGACGAGAGCCGGCGGGAGGTCGTTCGAGACCAGGAACGTGCCCGGCTCGCGCAATCACTCCACGACGATCTGGTACGCCGGTTGACCCAGATCGGTTTCGCGGCAGAGGAACTCGAATACCAGTCGACCGGTGACAGCCGATCGCGTGCAGCGTCCATCAGCGCGAGTGTCGACGAGTGCATGTCGTTGGTGCGTGACGAACTGCGTCACCTCCTGCAGAGCGAACGGGCGAGTGAGTGCACCCTCGAAGACGTCGCGGAGCGAGTGTTCGCTGTGCCGAGTGTGTCGGGCATGAGCCGAACTGCCGACTTCTCGTCGGGCGGTGTCAGCGGGGCGGGCATGCACGTGCGGGTGCCTGCAGACATCGGCGAGGCGATGTGCAAGGTGGGCCAGGAAGCTGTCTTCAACGCCGAGAATCATTCGAAGGGAGACCGATGTTCGATGTCCTTCGAGGTCCACCCCGGGGTGTGCGTCATGTCGGTGAGCGATGACGGTCGATCCTTCGACGCACACGAACCCTTCGAGGGCCACTACGGAATCGAGTTCATGATACGTGAAGCGCGCAAGGTCGGCGGCGAGGTGAGGTTCGATCGCACCCCGTCGGGAGGACTGTCCGTCACGGCCAGCTTCCCGATCGGCTCCGATCAGGCGGTATCAAGTTGAGCGACGTGCCGGAACCGCGCCGGATCGGTGTCTTCTCGATCGACGACCACGAGATAGTCCACGCCGGCCTCGAGCGGTTGGCGGAGAGGGAACCCGACTTCGTCTTCCTCGGAGCAGCGGCAAGTGTCGCGAGCGCGGAGAAGGACGCCCTGCGCTGCTCCCCGGATATCGTCATGCTGGACCTCTTCATCGGCGAAGAGCAGGGGTGGTCGTTGTGCCGCGACCTACTCGCCGCCTCGCCCACCACCAAAGTGGTGTTCTACACCGGATACGGCAATGCCCAACTCGTGGACCGGGCAATGCTGTTGGGCGCATCGGGATACATCCTCAAAGCGGCGAGCATGTCGGCGCTCCCGGACATGCTGAGAACAGTCGTCCGCTCCGGCCAGTACATCGATCCCGCACTCCTGAAGGAGTGGGTGGACGCACGCCGGGTAACCACCGAGAAACCGGCGTTCAGCGAGCGCGAGCTCTCGATCGTGACCATGATCGCCGCCGGGCTGGACAACTACGCCATCGCGGAGCGCATGAACCTCACGTTCCACACGGTGAAATTCCACATCGGGAAGATGCTCAAGAAGACCGGAGAATCCAACCGCGCCGGGCTGGTTCGCTACGCCAAGGAGCGGTTCCTCATCGAGTAGGGCTGTACCGGAAGGTCGCCAGTTGACCGGATTGCCGGTCGACCGGCGATCGATCCGTCGCGGAGTAGGTTGTAGGTGTCAGCTGTTGGGCAATGGCTCCGGAGCCGGCTGGGTCGCGAGATCTGCGGCGGTGAGCGCTCCGGACGCAATTTCCTGCTGCACACGGAATTTCTGGATCTTCCCGGACGGTGTCATGGGGAGTGTGTCGGTGAAGTACCACAGCGACGGCGTCTTGTGGGCGGCGATTCGGTCGCGGCACCAGGCTTTCAATTCGGTCGGGTTCGGTGGATTGGCGGGGTCCGCCGGTCGCACGACGGCGCCGATCTGCTCGCCCCATCGGGTGTCCGGAACCCCGACGATCGCAACTTCGGCCACGTCGTCGTGGCGGAACAGCAGTTCTTCGATCTCGCGCGGATAGATGTTCAGGCCGCCTCGAATGATCATGTCCTTGAGGCGGCCGGTGATGCGGAGGAAGCCTCGTTCGTCCATCGTCGCGAGATCACCCATGTGCAGCCATCCGTCGGCGTCGATGGTGGCGGCGGTTTCGTCCGGCATCTCGGAATAGCCGAGCATCGTCTGGTAGCCGCGACAGCATATTTCACCCTGTTCACCGATCGGGACAATCTCCTGGGAGACGGGGTCGATGATCTTCACTTCCAGTTCCGGCAGCGGCTGTCCCACCGTGGTGGCCTGATCGGCCGGATCGTCGGTGACTCGGGTCTGGCTGATGACGCCGTGCATCTCGCTCTGCCCGAACAGGATCGTGACTTGGCAGTCGAGTTCGTCGAGCACCCGTTCGACGAGTGCCTGGGGAACTGCTGCCGCACCGGACAGTACGGTGTGGAGGCTCGACAGGTCGCGTGTTCCACGGTCCGGGTGCTCGAGAAGCGCGATGAGCATCGTCGGAACCATCAGCGAGTGCGTTCCGCGGTAGGCCTCGAGCATCTCGAGCATGAGCGCGGCGTCGAAGCCGGGTAGCACCACATAGGTCCCGTGTGCCGCGAACGTCCCGAGTTCGGTGACGGCACCGCCCCCGATGTGGTACATCGGCAATGCGTTGACGCAGACGACGTGGTCCACCAGCCCGGCCCGCTCGAACACGAACGTGGCTTCGTTGACGATTCCTTTGTGATGCAGGAGTGCACCTTTGGGGAAACCGGTGGTTCCGGAGGTGTATTGAATCTGCACCGGGGCGGTGGGTGCGACAGCGGGAAACTCCAATGCCGGATCGCCGGTCGCGATGAAGGACCGCCACTCGCTGGGTGCGATCACCATGCGGAGTTCGGGGAGCGACGGCCGTACTTCCGCCAGAAGTGCCGTGAGGTCCGCGCCGCGATAGGTATCCCGGTAGAAGAGTCCGACCGAGCGGGACTGGCGGAGGATGTACTCGAGTTCGTGGGCGCGGTAAGCGGGGTTCACGCCCACCACCACCATCCCGGCCATCGCGATCGCTTGCTGGAGGATTACCCACTCTGCACTGTTGGGCGCCCAGATTGCGATCCGGTCTCCGGGCGCGAAGTGGGCCAGCAGTGCTCTGGCTACCATCTCGGTGTCGGCGAGGAGTTGACGGTAGGTCCACTCTCGCCGATCGGCTGGATCGGGAGTTCCGTCGACCAGGGCGAGGCGGTCGGGTTCCGCCGACGCGGCCTCTCGCAGCAGGTCGCCGACGGTGATGTCGCGGACGCCTGAGCTCGGTGTCGCCGGCCAGAGAGACTTTTCGAGGGGCATGATGCAATCCTGCCTTCGGACTGTGCGGGGTGGGGGGAGTTGGTGGAGCGAGAGGTGCTCGTGACGAGGAAGCCGGAGTCGGCTGTGAGGCGGTGTCTCAGTCACCACGCAATGTAATACATATGTGGAGCTGATCGCTATGAATCCGTCAAAATAGTGTGGACGAGCTGAGGCGCGGCACTCGATCCCTCACCCTGCCGAGATGCCACCATTCGGGCTGACCGCTTGCCCGGTGATCCGACGGGCCTGAGGGCTGCACAGAAACAACACGAGGTCCGCCACGTCGACCGGCTCGGCGACCCCCAGTGACGCCAGTCCGGCGGCCTTCGCGAAGAGCTTGGCGCTGAACGGCTCGGCCATGACACGGTCGTAGGCGCCGGTGTCCCGGATGAGCGACGGCGTCACCGCGTTGACGCGGATGCCGTCGCGCTTGGCCTCCATCGCAAGGGTTTTGGAGAACATCACGATGGCCGCCATGGCCGCGCCGATGACGGATTCTCCCGGGGTCGGATGTTTCGCCGCGTCGGAAGCTATGTTCACGATCGCGCCGCCGTGCTTCGCCCGCATGTGTGGAAGTACGGTTCGGCACATATTGATCGGGCCGAGCGCCTGCTGCAGCAGGATAGCGGGAACATCTTCGGGGAGCGTGTCGTGAAACAGCTGGGGCGTGAACGCGCTGACCGTGCTGTTGATCAGGATGTCGGCCGGTCCCAGCGAGGCCGACAGTTCCTCGGTCACCCGCGCGGCCTCGGCGGGGTCGTTCACATCGCCCGCCGCGAAGAAGGCCCAGACACCCGAAGCGAGTGTTCGAATCTCCGCCGCTGCCTTCTCGCCGCGTTCGGTGTTGCGGCCGACCAGACCGATGCGCTGGGTGCCCGCCCGGACCAACTGGCGGGCGACCTGCAGGCCTACTCCGCTCGTCCCACCCACGATGTAGACGGTCGCCTCGGACAGGTCCGGTACCCAGACTTCGGGTGTGTCTGTTGTCATCGGATGTTCCTCTGCAGTTCGAGGGGCACCGGTTCGCCGGTGCCCGAATGGGAATGGCCGGGCCTGCCGTCGCAGTCCTGGCAGTGCGGCGTTCCGCCCGACAGGCTCGCCCGGAATTGTTCTTCGGTGGCGGCGTCGGACGACGTCGGCGCCTGAGCGGTGCCCGCGTAGTCGTCGCGGGCCAGCAGTCCGGCGCCGTACGCGCCCGCGATCTGTGGCTGATCGAGTAGTTCCACCGGGTGGCCCAGCGCCCGCGAGACGTGAAGCCGGGCGGCCGGGTTCTTCGCCACTCCGCCCGTCATCACCGTCGGTGTCGCCTTGCCGACCTGTGCCACCAGTCCGAGTGTGCGCGCCGCGACCGCTTTGTGCACGGACGCGGCGATGTCCGCCTTCTCGCGGCCCTGCGCCAGTAGTGAGATCACCTCGGTCTCCGCGAACGTGGCGCACATACTGCTGACCTCGAGGCCCTCGGAACCGGCGAGCGCGAGTTCGCCGACTGCGTCGATGTCGACTTCCAGTGCCCGCGCGAGCACGTCGAAGAAGCGGCCGGTCCCGCTCGCGCACCGGTCGTTCATGGCGAACCGTTCCACGAGGCCGTCGTCGTCGACGATGATGGCCTTGCTGTCCTGTCCGCCGATGTCGATCACCAGCCGCACACCCGGGTGCAGGGCTGCGGCGCCGCGGGCGTGGCAGGTGATTTCGGTGAACGTCCGGTTCGCCCCGGGGACCAGTTTCCGCCCGTAGCCGGTGCTGATGGTCCGCCGGATGTCGGATTGCGCGACACCGGCGGCCGCCATCGCCCCGTCCATTGCGCGCGCGACCGCTTCGCGGCTCACGGCTCCCATCTGGACGACACTCGATCCGCGCAGGGCGCCGTCCTGGTCCACGACGGCGGCCTTCGCCGTGGTGGACCCGAGGTCCACGCCCATGACGAACCAACCCGGCGTTGTCTTGTCTGCGGAGGTGGCGGCCATCTAGATCACGGACTTCATCCGTTGTACGTCGATGGCCTCGAGCATCGCCTCCAGTCGACTGTCGAACAGTTCGTCGTTGTAGAACGACGCGTCGGCGACGTCGCCTTCGAAGAAGAACGACTTGACGCCGCGCTCCGTCTCGGCAGCGCGGGCGAGCATCGTCTGCGGGTTGGTCATCGCCCGGCACGTCCGCGTCGAGTGGAACGCGATCCCGTCGATCGCGTATTCGTCCAGCCGGCGGAGCAGGAGTTCCTGCAGGTTCTTCAATCCGTGGTTCAGTGGGCAGAGCAGGTAGTGCTGCGCCATGCCCAGGAGCGGGTTGTCCACGTCGATGAGCTGCGGCTCCTGCCAGAAGGATTCGTGGGTGTAGCGGCCGGCGACGACGGCGACGTCGTATTCCGCGAACTTCCGGGTGAGGAAGCCGAGCTTGTTCCAGTTCATGATGCCGTCGAAGTACACGCGGTAGCGTTCGTCCGCGACCGCGCTGACCCCGTCGGTGACCCGCTGCTGAATTTCGGCCTTCACGCCGGCGAAGTAGTCGACCAGCGCCTGATTGCCGGGCAGGAAGTTGATCGGGGCGATGCTCGCGACCCAGTCCCAGTAGGTCGCAGGCGTGGGTGCCTGCGTGCAGAGCGCCATTCCTTCGAGGCGCAGCTCGGAGGCCCGTTTGATGTAGGACATGCTCTCGCTGAGTCCATCCCAGTCGAACGGTCTCCCGGTCTGGTATTCGAGGAAGGTGATGAGCTCGCGCAGCTGCCCTTCGACGTACTTGCTCACCTCGGTCCACTCCTCGCCCCGCATGTACCCGGCGTCGGGTTTGTTGCCCCACAGCATGGGGATCGAGACGTTGAACAGCGGGAGCTTGCGATCGAATACCCGGTACGTCATCGCGTCCCATTGCTGACCGGTGCTACATCCGGCGTAGCCGTTGACGAAGAAATCCGGGGCAGGCAGTTTGCTCGCCAGTTCCTGCTGGTCGACCATGCCGACCACGCCGGTCTCCCGGTCTGCGGCGGTTTGGTGCGTCAGCACCGCGCAGCCGAGATGTGTTCGCGCATAGGAGCAGAGCTCACCGATGTAGCCGTACTCGGCGCCGGCAGCCTGGGCGGGCCCTTCGAGGTGCTGGGCGGCCAGTCGGGCGGCGAACGCCTCGCCGTGGCACCACTCCAGGCCCGCGGCCTGGAACAGCGGGTTCAGTGCGGCGCCGTTGTACCAGACGACGTGCTTCCCGCGCTCCTTGGCGGTGAAGATGTTCTCCCAATAGTCGGCCACCAACTTGCCGCCGGCCCGCGTACTCGACAAGCGGCGGGTCTTTTCCTTGCTGATCTCTTCGATCGCCATGGCGAACTCCTCTGAGTGAAAGTCGAATTCAGGACGGGACGGGTGCGAGCTGACGGCGAATGCGCTCCACGAAGGTCTCGATCTTGGTGCGGAGTGTCTCGACGGGGTTGCCTTCGTGCTCGGTCTCGAGGAGCAGCAGCGGTATCCCGCGCGCGTCGAGCGCCTTGCGTAACTCCGGGTAGTAGAGCATGTGGGGTTCGCAGAACTTCGCCATCAAGACGACGACACCGTTCGAGCGGCTCCTCTCGAGTGAGTCGATCAGGTAGGTGTCCCAGTCGACCCCGACGGTGACCCGTGTCGGGCACGGGGCGTTGTCGTTACGGTCCAGGTACCACACCGACAGCGCCTCCAGCGGGTCGCCGTGCTCGGGTACGTCGGTCGAGATGTACCGGAAGCCGGTGTACAGGTCGTCGTCGACGACGATCACTCCGGATTCCTCGATCACATCGAGGACCTCGGGGCGCGGGGCGTGGCAGAAGTGACCGGAGAGATGCAACCGCACCAGATCGCCGGGTGCGTCGGCATTCGGATCGAGTCGGACGAGAAGACCGTTCAGGGCGGCGTTGTGTTCATCGATGTCCATCACCATGCTCGACTTCACCAATACCTGCATGTCGCTCGCGGTGATACGCGCACGGCCGGTGCGCCGCAGGTCGTAGAGTTCCCGGAGCAGGCGACGATTCGTGTTGAACAGCCGAATGCTCTCGGCGAGCGACTCGTCCGTGATCGTCGTCCCGACGACCGCCTCGATCTCGTGCTTGAGTTCGTGCACACGGCCCGCGACCCGCGGCTTGGTCCACGGATCGTCCATCGCGCTGGTGAACTGCGCGAAGTGCACCGGTTTCTCCGGCCGCGCCCAGCGGATCACGTCGACGGCGCCGAGGAGTTGCACGCAGTGATCGGCGGCGACGAAGCCGTCGAAGACGTCGAGTTCACCGACTGCGGCCTGATCGGCGACGCTCCGCGTGTAGCCGCAGTAGAACTCGGCAAGCAGGTTGCGGCCCTCCGTGATCGGGGTGCGGCTTTCCTGGACGATCACCGGCAACGCACCGGCGGCGTGCACGATCTCGGAAGGAAAGTTCATCGGAAAGGAACCGATCACGCGGTTTCCGTTCTTCGTTTTCCATGCCTGCGCGTAAGTGACCGGGTCATCGGCCGCCGCTCGCAGCGACGACATGACGGTCGGATCCAGTTCGTTCACATCCAGCCCTTCGACTTGGTGGACGGATACACCGCGGCGACTGACGAACTGCGCCGCGGCGACCTGACTTGAGATATTACGTTATTGGATAGATAGTATCCATAGTTGTCAAACATTGGTTGTGGGGAGAACCCACGCCGTCCGTTGTTCGGAGGCTCCTGATGAAACATGTGCTCGATGGATTGCGGGTCGTCGAACTCGCCGGGATCGGCCCGTCGCCCCACGCCGCGATGCAGCTCGCGGACCTCGGCGCCGAGGTCGTGCGAATCGAGCGTCCGGGGGGTGTGACGCAGTTGCTGCCCGTGGACAAGGATGCGGGACTGCGTAATCGGCGCTCGGTGAGTGCCGACCTGAAGGATCCCGCCGACCTGGCAAGGATCCTGAAGCTCGTCGACAAGGCCGACGTCCTCATCGAGGGCTACCGGCCGGGTGCGGCGGAGCGACTGGGCATCGGTCCCGACGTGTGCCGTCAGCGGAACCCTCGGCTCGTGTACGCCAGGATCACCGGGTGGGGCCAGGACGGCCCGCTCGCGCCCTATGCCGGGCACGACATCAACTACCTCGCGCTCACCGGTGCGCTGAACGCCATCGGACGGGACGGTGAGAGGCCACTCGCACCGCTCAACCTGGTCGCCGACCTGGGCGGCGGTTCGATGCCGGCGGTCACCGGCATTCTCGGCGCCCTCTACGCGAGGGAACAGACCGGTGTCGGAGACGTGGTCGATGTCGCGATGGTCGACGGGGTGAGTGCGCTCATGACGATGTTCTGGACACTCACCGAGAACGGGCTCTGGTCCGATCGGCGCGGGACCAACGTCATCGACGGCGGGGCGCCCTTCTACGACACGTACGAGTGCGCCGACGGTCGGTACATCGCGGTCGGCGCAGTCGAGCCGGTCTTCTACGCGCAGCTACTGACGGGACTCGAACTCGACCCCGCGGGTCTGCCGGACCAGTACGACGAGTCGGCATGGTCGGCGCTCCGGAACACCTTCGCCGACGTCTTCGTCACGCGGAGCCGAGAGGAGTGGGTGCAGGCGTTCGCGCACCTCGACGCGTGCGTGACGCCGGTGCTGGCCCTCGCCGAGGTGCCGGATCACCCGCACATCGCCGCGCGCAACACGGTCGTGACCGCGTTCGGTCAGCGTCAGCCGGCGGCGGCGCCACGCTTCGCCGAGGCACCACCCGCAACCTATGCGTCGCCCCGCACACCCGGCGCCGACACCGAGGCGGTTTTCCGGGACTGGGGTGTCGAATGACGATCGCTGACCGGGGCCTCGAGGGGTGTTGTGGCAACGGGCTGACGTGATGCGCGACGATGGCACTTATGTCTGACTCGAAGCCGTCCGACTCGAAACCGGAGTCCACCCCCGACAAGGAAGTGGCGTCGACCGGAAGCGCGCGGTCGGTCCTCGTCACCGTGCTCGGCGAACTCGTCGAACCGTACGGACAGCCGGTGCGGACGGCCGCGCTTCTCTACGTCCTCAAAGGGCTCGGGTACGGGGAGCATGCCGCCCGGCAGGCGATCGCGCGCACAGGTTCCGCAGGTCTGATCGCCGCCGGCCGGAACGGACGCGAAACGCAATGGACGTTGACGGACAAGGCGCATCGGCTCTTCACCGAGGGTGAACTTCGTGTCTTCTCCACCGACGTGGACACCACGCAGTGGGACGGCAGGTGGCTCGTCGTGAACGTGCCGATTCCGGAGTCTCACCGCTCGACCCGCAAGAAGCTCTATGCCGCGCTGCGGTGGGCCGGGTTCGGGAATCCGACACCCGGCGTCTGGGTCACTCCCCACGTCGACCGTGCCGCGGAAGCGGAACGAACCATCGAGTCTCTCGGATTGACCGCCAATACGGTCTCGTTCGTCGGGACGCTCGCCGTGCCCGGGATTCCCGAGAGCGAACTCGTCCGCCGTTCATGGGACCTGGAGGCCGCCGAGAAGGAGTACGACGAACTGCTCGACCGCTTCGATGCGCGAACCTTCCAACCGGGCGACGAGTTGCTGTTCGCGCACCTCCAACTCGCGGACGCGCTACGGCGCATGCCCTATATGGACCCCCGTCTGCCCGAGGTGCTGCTGCCCGACTGGCGCGGGCTGAAGGCCGCGCGGCGGCTGCGAGACCTGCGCGCGGAGTGGACCCCCACCGCGCACGCGCAGTGGCGTCGGATCGCCGGTCTCGACGTACCCGCCGCTCAGGTGCCGTAGGCGGTTTCGGGGACCTTCCCATGTTCGGTCCAATAATTTACAGTGTGGTCTGTGACACACAGGGCGAAGCAGGCAGGGAACGGGTCGTCCGCATTACGGCCGGGCGGCGAGCCGGAGTCGGCCGCCGATTCCCGAGAGGAGACGCCGGCCTCGTTGTCCTGGAAACTGAGACTGGAAACCACGCTTGCCGACCGCGCGGCAGCGGTCGGGACACTGTCCTGCCTGATCAGCGCTCTGTCCGACATGCTGGAGGCAACGGTATTCCTGATAGGTCCCGCCGGGCAGGTGATCAGCCGGGCCGTCCCTCCGGGTGCTTCGTCTACCGCGATCCCCACGCTGGAGCGGCTCGAGTCGCCGGAAGGACCGGTAGCCGCCGGCGCGGCTGCCGGCGTTGTGCGAGTGGATGGTGGGCGGACGGGTGGCCGCGACTACATGCTCGGTTCGGTTGTCGACGGCGACCACCTCTTCGGATGGGTAGTCACCCCGATCGAAGGATCCGTGTCCGTTGCACATGTGCAGTGGGCCGTGGACCGGGCAGTGGTCCACCTGACGGCCGAGTTCGTCTCCCAGCGGCGGATCGCCCGCGTGGCCTGGAATGCACGTGCGAACCTGGCGCGGCAGATGGTTCGGTCGACTACCTACGATGCAGATCTTCGGGCTTGCGCGGAGTACCTCGGCGTCGATCTGGCCGCGGACCGGGTCATCGCGTTCGTCCTGGAGCGGGGCCGGTCGTCGGGTTCGGCAGTCGATGCGGGCCGCCTCGGTGATCTGATCGCCGAAGATCTCGACGTCGACATCCTCACGATTCGTGGCACCGAGGGCGTCATCCTCTCGATCGAGGCGCCGGCAGGGGTCGGGAATGCGACGGTGATCGCGCGCTGCAAGGCGGCAGTCAACAAGGGCCTCGACCGGATGGGTGACCGATTTGCCGTTGCGGGCATCTCGTCGGTGACCCGGCCCGGTCAGCTCCGACGGGCATACCGGGAGGCATTCGAGGCTGCCCGGTGCCTTGACCGATACCCCTCGGAATCGAACCGCGCCATCGCCTGTGACGAACTCGGGCCTGCACGATTACTCGTAGCGAACAGCAACGAACAGTCCGTTCGGATGTACGTGTACGACGTTCTCGGGGATTTACTTGCGGGGGGAGTGTCGAACAACGACCTTCTCCGTACCCTGCAGGAGTTCTTCGACAGTGGACGGAGTGTGCGTGACACCGCAGTGCGGTTGGATGTGCACGAAAATACTGTGCGACACCGACTGGGGCGGGTGCACGACATCACCGGTCTCGACGTGGCCGCAAACTCGAACGATCAGCTCAGTGCCCAGACTGCACTGTTGATTCTCCGACTGCAGGGTCACCACGCGGTGCCGGGCTTCGACCGGGTAGCGCGTTGAACGTGAGGCAGATTCGAGGGAGCTGAACCCCTCCTTGTCGACTTCTCCAATGCGGCGACGTGAATCCGGGCCGAAGTTCTTGACCTTCGAATCGACGACGGCTTTAACTGGCGCCCAGCGTGTTCCAACTCACATGCTTCGGAGTACGAATAGCAAGGAGTCCCTATGCGATCCGTCAACTGGACGAGAAAGCGACGACTAGCGGGTGCAGCCGCGATGGTTGCTGCGCTTCTGGCACTCACCGGATGTGGCGGCCCGGCTGGTGACAACTCTGGTGCCGTCCGGATTGGGCTCCTCGCCAATCTCACCGGTGACGCGGCGATGTCGTTCGGCAAGCCCTTCGAGCGAGGATTCGAACTCGCTCTGCACGAGGCCGAACCGATACTGGACGAGTCCGGTGTATCGATAGAGGTCCTCACCGAGGATGCCAAATCGGCCGTACCATCGGCGGTAACCGGGTACAACAAACTCCGTCAACAGAGTGTGCCGCTCGTTGTCCAGGACTCGCAGAGCCCACTCGGTCAAGCGGTGGCGCCCCTGGCGAACGAAGACCGGATCACCCTGGTCAGCGGGGCCGGGAGCGCATTGGAGAACTCGGGCGGGTACTCATTCCGATTCACCGATCTGAGCACCCCCACGATGTCGGTCGGCAGTCGCCTGGCCGAGGAGGGCCACACCCGTATCGGTCTGGTTGTGGCCGGCGACAATCCATCCTTCACCACTCTGGCGGAGGCAACCGAGAAGGGGCTACCGGCCGGATTTGCATCTCGGCAGGAGGTTTCGTCCCAGGACACCGACTTCTCCGCTGTGCTGGCGAATCTCAGGCGGGATCGCCTCGATGCCGTGGTTCTGTCGGTCCTCCCGGCCCAGGCCGGAAATCTCATCCTCCAGATGAAGAACGCCGGTGAATTCGAGCACGTGAAACTGATCGGAACGGTTGCGATCAGCGGTGAAACCTACACGGTGGCCCGGGACTCGGCCCGAGGCTTCGAGTTTCCGCAGGTGTGGGCTCCTGGCGGAACCAATCCCACCGCCTTCGAACGACGGTACACGGAGAAGTACGGTGAGGTCCCCACTGCCTACGGTGCCCTGGGTTATCAGGTCGGCTGGACGACAGTGGCTGCCGTGATCCAGGCAGAGAAGAGTGGAACCGTGGACGGTAGTGCTCTGCGTGATCTCCTTCCCGCTGCCTCGACTTCGGACCTGGTACGAGAACACGGGATTCTCGGGCTCGAAATGACTGCGGACGGTCTCGCGATCTCGAGCGGGGTCATGGCCACGTTCGCAGACGGAGGAGCCATGGTCCTCGCCGGATCGGACGGGTGAATCCATGGACTTCCTGCTTCAGCAAACCGTCAACGGGATCGTTCTCGGCAGCGTATATGCCCTCTATGCATCGGGTTTCGGTCTGGTGATGGCAAACCTCCGGATCTTCCACGTCGCGCATGCAGCGGTGTTCACCTGGGGAGCAATCTTCGCCTGGGAGCTCACATCACGACTCGGCTGGTCCCTCCTGGTGGCCTTGCCGGTCGTCGCGGTGCTGGCGGGATTACTCAACGTGCTGGCCTACTTCCTGCTGATCCGCCGTGTCCTTCATCGCCGGGGCGGCGAGATGGCCGCCTTCATCTCCTCGATGGGCGGCCTCATCGTGCTCGTCGAGCTGGCACACCACCACCTCGACGGTGCCGTCGTGCGAATGAACGCCGACGCGTTCACCAGTGCACCTCTGTCGATCGGCCCGGTTCGGATCACCACCCTGCACCTGATCATGGTGTGCCTGGTGCTCGTCATCGTCGCCGTGACGAGTTGGCTACTCGCCCGAACGGAGCTCGGCCGGGAGATCCGCACCGTTGCTTTCGACAAGGACACCGCCGCGATTCTCGGCGTCAACGTGGATCGCGTCAGCGCCGGAGTGTTCTTCGCGTCAGGCGCCATGGCAGGTGTCGCCGCGTCGTTCGTCGCCATCGCGTTCAACGTCATCGATGCCGGACTCGGCTCGACCTACCTGGTGATCGCGCTCGGAGCCATGGTGGTCGGCGGCTTCGGCAGTGTCGGCGGCATGCTCGTCGGCGGTCTGGTCATCGGGATCGCGTCCACCTATGCGACGGGGTACCTGTCGAGCACCTATCGCGATCTCGTCGTCTTCGTCTTGATGCTCCTCTTCCTCGCTCTGAGGCCCGAAGGTCTGTTCCGGACCCGCGCAGAACTGACAAGGGTGTGACCCGACCATGACAGAGTTCTTTTCGATCTTCGGTGCGTACGACTTCGTGATCAGGGACGGAATCGTCCTCTCACTCGTTGCCCTGTCGCTCTATGTTGTGCTCAGCGCCGGAATCTTCGCTGTGCCCCAAGTCGGTTTGATGGCTGTCGGGGCGTACGTCTCGGCTGTACTTTCCGTCGACGCAGGGGCCCCGTTCGTGGTCTCTCTCATCGGGGGGACGCTCGCATCCGGATTCGTCGCCCTGCTGCTGGCCGGTCTGTTGCACCGGCTCAACGGCATCTACCTGGCCATCGCGAGCATCGCGTTCGCGGAAATCGTGCGGGTGGCGGTGCTGAATCTGCCACTGACCGGGGGCGCACAGGGCAAGGTGGGCATCCCACGGACCACGACCGATCTCGTGATCTGCATCGTGGTCGTCGTCGCCGTTGCGGGTCTCATCGCACTGAAGCGTTCGCGATTCGGGCTCGCGATCAGTGCCATGCGGGAGGACTCCCTCATGGCGAGCCACCAGGGAATCGACGTCGTCCGCTACCGGACCGCGTTGTTTGCGCTCTCGGGGATCCTTGCGGGAGCCGCCGGCGCCCTCCACGTCCATATGTCGGGCTTCGTGGAGCCGGGCCAGTTCAGCTTCGAACTACTCACCCAGCTACTTGCAATAGTGGTCATCGGAGGGACGGTGTTCGTCACCGGCTCGCTCGTCGGCGCCCTCGTCATCATCGGCCTGCCCGTCGCCTTGACCGGTCTTGCCTCGTATGAGGCACTGGTCAACGGCGTGCTGATCGTGCTGATCGTCGCCTTTGCGCCGAGCGGAATCCTCGGGAGTCTCCGCTCGTGGTGGCCGGTCCGCAGCAGTCCCTCCCCACCGGACAGCGCGGACGAGACATCCGCGGAGCGGGTGCTCCCACTCGTGCGAGACGACGGGCCCGCAGGCGACACCGTCCTCGAGGTGCGAGATGTGGTCATGTCATTCGGGGGTCTGCGCGCGCTGGACGCTGTCAGTGTCGAAGCACGATCCGGGGAGGTACTCGGCATCATCGGCCCGAACGGGTCGGGAAAGACGACTCTCCTGAACGTGTTGTCCGGCGTCTATCGTCCGGAGAGCGGAACCGGCACCTTGCTCGAGCACGACTTCTCCGAACTCTGGGGTCACCCACACGTCACGGCTCAGTCCGGGCTCGCCAGGACTTTCCAGAACATCCGACTGATGGACGAGGAGACTGTGTCGACCAACGTCCGGCTGGGCATCGCGCGGCGTCCGGGCGTCGATGTGCACGAGCGGACCCGAAATCTGCTCACCGAAAATCGTCTCGACTGGGCCGCCGACATCCCGGTGGGCAGCCTGCCGTACGGGGTGCGACGACGGGTGGAGATCGCGCGTGCCCTTGCGCGAGAGCCCCGCGTACTACTGCTCGACGAACCAACTGCAGGTATGAATCCCACTGAGCGGCAAGACGTGTTCGACACGATCTCGGACATCAGATCGGGTGGCGTCGCTGTGATCGTGGTGGAGCACGACGTGGCGATGATGCGTTCCTTCTGCGATCGGCTCGTCGTATTGGACTTCGGCAGGAAAATCGCCGAAGGCAAACCCGACAACGTACTCGATTCCAAGGAGGTCATCCGTGCCTACATCGGATCCGGTTCTCTCGCTTGAGGATGTCAGCATCTCCTACGGGCACGTATCTGCGGTCACGGATGTGACGCTGACACTGTACGCGGGGGAGACCCTCGCTCTCATAGGTCCGAACGGGGCAGGCAAGTCGACGTTGCTCCGCGGAATCACCAATCAGGCCCGTAAGGGCAACGGCAAGATTCGCTTCGGCGGACGGGACATCTCCTCCACTCCGACGCACCGGATCACCCGCGCCGGGATCGTCCATGTCCCCGAGGGCCGCCAGGTCGTGGCGCCACTGACCGTCCGGGAGAACCTGCAGCTCGCGGCACATGCAGCGGGACGCTGCCCCCGACGGGAAATCGAAGCCTCGATAGACCGTGTCCACGAACTCTTCCCGCCCCTCGCGCGCTTGCGCAATACTCCCTCCGGCCTACTCAGCGGCGGCGAACAGCAGATGGTTGCGATCGGACGGGCGCTGATGGCGCGACCCGCGGTGCTGCTGCTCGACGAGCCCAGCATGGGGCTGGCCCCGGTCATGGTCGAGGTGATCTACGAATTCCTCGGCGAACACCGGGACGCACTCGGTGGGGCAGCCGTCCTCCTCGCCGAGCAGAGCCAGATCGCGCTCCGAGTCGCCGACCGCGCAGCGGTCCTGTCCCGTGGCCGGCTGGGCTTCGTCGGGCCGAGCTCCCAGATAGACGAATCCTTGATCGCCGAAGCGTATCTCGGCACCGGCCGGACTGCCGGTGTGCCGGAAACGGCCTAGTTCCAACACTGTCCATTCCACAACCGCACCTATCGAGGAGAACCACGATGATCACAGATGCAGACTCCGAGTTTCATCCCAGGGACCCGGACGATCGGACCTGGACCGAGACGATGTTCCTGCCATTCGCCATCCCCGACGAGGGCATCTTCGGCAATGTGTACGTTCTCGCCCGCCCGAATGTCGGAATTGCCACGTCGTCGATCCTCATCGGCAAGGGATTCTGCACACAGCCGTACGAGATCGCATTCACCGATCCGCAGGTGCACCTGCCCTGTCCCGAATCCTTCGCCAAATTCACGCTGGGGAACGGGCTCAGCGTGAACGCTCCGACACCCAAGGAGTACGACGTCAGCTACGAGAACACACTGGGTGCGTGCTCACTGGACCTGTCGTTCCGGGCATTGCACGAGCCGTTCGATCCGGGCGATCCCGAGCAGAATCCGCTCCTCGCGGCGGACCGGAGTACGGGGGACAGTCGACACGGTGACGAATGGGAGAACGGCCATTTCGAGGTGAAGGGGCACATCACCGGAAACCTCGAGCTGCGCGGCAAGAAATACAAGGTTGATTGCTACGACGGGATGGACCACAGCTGGGGCCCCCGTACGGAGACAGGTACCCGCTCGGTGGCGTGGGTATCGGTGAACTTCGGGCCCGAACTGGCCGTTCACCTCGCCGTCCTGATCGACCTGCGGGACGGTCAGGTCAGATACGAGAAACTCCGGTTCGGTTTCGTCGTGGAGAACGGTGAGGTCCATCCCGTGGTGGACGCCGACATCCGAGCCGAACACACGCAACTCCTGGCAATCAACAATCACATCCGGATCACCGATGCGCGAGGAAAGGAGTACGAGTTCTTCGGCACGGCGATCTCGAGCCACCCCTGGTACAACTTCAACCCCTCCCACGTCAGTTATCAGGGGGTCTTCCGCTACCACTGGGGTGACAAGGTGGGATACGGGGAGATGGCCGACATCTACGGGTTGGACTATCTGGCAGAGCGGATGTCCAGCCACGGCCGTGCACGGGGGCTGAACGCATGAACGATCACGACCTGACGTGGGGTCTCGACTTCGACGACCGCGACGACCCCTCACCGGATTTCATCGACGCAGTCCGTCGGGAGTACCCGACGGAGCGTGAGGTCGACACGATGCTCACACGCAAGATGAGCCGCCGCAAAGGCCCGTCGTATCGCCGCCCGGATCTCGCCGAGATGGCCAAGATCCTCGACGAGTTTCTCGGCCACGAACTCGGTTCGTCCAACTTCGAGATACGAGATCTGCACTGGTTCACCGGGGGAGTGTCGAAGATCCAGATCGGTTTCACACTCGACCGTGACGATCCCGCGGGGCGCCGTCGGTCGGAACATCTCGTGCTTCGGATGGACCCCAGTGAGGGATCGAATGCGACGAGCCGCGCTCGAGAGCACGAATTGTTGACTCTCATGAACGGTGTGATCCCGGTGCCGAGACCGCATTTCCTCGACGCCGAGGGGGAATGGTTTCCGGAACCGGCGCTGATCTACGAGTTCGTGGAAGGGGTCACCAAACCTCGGGCCACGGGGACCGGGCGGATCAGTGGTCTCGGTACGGATTTCGGGCCGGACCACCGGAGGGTGCTGGCACCTCAGTACCTCGACCACCTGTCCAAGATCCACAACACCGATGTCTCGGACCGGTCGTTCACTCATCTGCAGGTTCCCCGCACCGGTTCCACCGAGTCGGCGGAATGGATTGTCCACCATGCGCTGCGCTGTTGGGAAGAGGACCGGGGCGAGGATTCCCCGCTCATGGAGATCACGGCGAACTGGTTGCTGAGCAATCTTCCCACCCTGGATGTCGCCGGTGTCGTCCACGGCGACTTCCGCAGCGGTAACTTCCTTTTCGACGAGGAATCCGGTCGGATCCTGGGATGGCTGGACTGGGAGCGTGGCCTCATCGGTGACCGGCACCGTGACCTGGCGTGGATCACTCTCCCCACGATGGGCCATTACGACGCCGACGGCCGCTATTTCGTGTGTGGCCTCATCCCTCTGGACGAGTTCTTCGATCGATACACCGAGGTCTCCGGTCTCACCGTCGATCCGGAGCGGCTGCGGTTCTACCAGATCCTGAACTGCTTCACCATCATCGTGTCGACGATGGCGTCCTCCTACCGCATCGCCCGGCTGGGGAAGTCACACCAGGACATCCTGCTCACCCGTGTGGAGGGACTGGTCCCGGTGATCTCTCGCCAACTCATCACGCTTCTGAAGGGGAAGAACACATGATGGACCACAGTGAGAACACCCTCCGTGCTGCGATCAAGTCGCTGCGTGACACCGTCGCGCCGGCGGTCGACCCGCTGGATCCGCAGGCAGTCGAGCAGCTTCGACTGACGATCGATTTCCTCGAATTTCTGCGGACCCGCGTGTACGACATCCATGCCCGGCAACGCTACGAACTGGGCCGCCAGATGGACATCGCACAGGCCCTTCTCGACGACGCCGCRCTGATCTCCCCGGATGTCGGCGACCGACTCACCCGCGCCGTATCCGATGCGCGATCCGTCCACGCCGATGCGGACGCACATACCCAGGATCTGCGCGCGTCCTCGCAGAAACTCTGGGCGGTCGTGCGCGGTGTCCTCAGAACCGCCCGGCAGGCGCCTGAAGACGTCCGCGAACGAATCAGCACCAGAGTGATCGGGGGAATCGAGCCTCTGGTCGAGATGGAAAGTGCGTGGTATCTCCCGTTCGGGTTCGAACCCGATCCCGGATCGGTTCCGCAGTTGGAGGAACTCCTCGGCCGTGCCTCCTCTGACGCCCGATGAGAATCCTCGTCACAAATGACGACGGCATAGAGGCCGCCGGACTCGCGGCACTCGCTGCCGCAGCTGGGGGCGGCGGCCGCGAACTCGTGGTCGTCGCTCCCAGCGCCGAGTCCAGCGGCAGCGCGGCCAGCCTCGGCGTGATCCGGGACAGGAATCGCGTGACGGTGTCGGTGCCCGGCGACGAATGTTTCGCTGGAATCGAAGCCTATTCCGTGGACGCGCCACCTGCGCTCGGGGTCCGGGCCGCCTGCAGCGGGGCATTCGGGTGGAAGCCGAATCTAGTTGTGTCGGGGATTAATCCAGGCTTCAACACCGGCCGGCTCGTACTGCATTCGGGGACGGTCGGCGCCGTGCTCACGGCCGCATCCCTCGACGTCTGTGCTGCGGCATTCAGCACCGAAGCGCACTCGGTGCTCGGCCTTGACACGACCCGTCGGGTAGCCACAAGTGTCATCGGCGGACTGGTCGATGCCGGGCTGCCACCGGTCGCGGTGAACGTGAACGTGCCCGCGCTTCCGTTCCAGGAACTGAGAGGCCTGCGTTTCGCCGATCCAGGCACCGTGAGTTGCGATGACGTCGCCTTCGACTTCGAAGGCAATAGTCTCGCGCTGCGCAGGCGGCGGAATCCGCCGCCTTACGACGACCGATCGGACGCTGACCTCGTCGCCTGTGGCCTGATTTCGGTTACGGTGCTCGCACTCCCCTGGAGGACGGACACGAATGCCGAAAGCCGTGTCGTGGCAGCCATCGAGCGGCGTTGGATCCTCGCTAGTGCATCGTGCGAACGCGCGAATACGACCTCCGCCTGTCGGGGCGCGCGGGTGTGAGTTTCACGGTGCACAGTTCGTCGAGCCGCCGCCGAAGGGTGCCCATGTGACCGCGAAGTCGAGCATGGCGAGTTCTTCGTTGGTCACCGGCGTCTTCCGCTCTCTCGTGTGGAAGTGGGTGCGGCCGTGCGTGGTGTCGCACGGCCGCACCCGGGGGTCATCGCACGTCGAGGTAGATGCTCTTGAGCTGCTGGTAGCTCGCGAGGCCCTCGGGTCCGAGTTCGCGGCCGAGGCCGCTGTTCTTGATGCCGCCGAAGGGGGCGGTCGGATCGTTGGAGTAGCCGTTGATTCCGACTGTTCCGCTGGCGATGCCCCGGGCGAATTGGGCGCCGCGTTCGGGGTCGGCGGTCCAGATGGAGCCGCCGAGGCCGTAGTCGGAGTGGTTGGCGATCGTGACGGCTTCGGTCTCGTCGGTGTAGGGGATGACCGACAGGACGGGCCCGAAGATTTCCTCCTGGGCGATCGTGTGGCCGGTCTCGACGTCGGCGAAGACGGTGGGTTCGACGAACCACCCGTATTCGGCGTCGGCGGGTCTGCGGCCGCCGGTGGTGACGCGGCCGCCGTCCGAGCGGCCCTTCTCGATGTATCCCTCCACCCGGTCGCGTTGCCGGGACGACACGAGCGGTCCCATCTGGGTCGTGTCGGACAGCGGGTCGCCGACCGACAGGCCCTTGGCGAGGTCGGTGATGGTGTCGACGATCTCGTCGTAGCGGGAGCGGGGTGCGAGGACGCGGGTGCCGAGCCAGCAGATCTGCCCGTTGTTGAGCAGGGTGGCGGCGTAGAACGATTCGATGTTCGCGGCGAGGTCGGCGTCGTCGAGGACGACGGCGGCGGACTTTCCGCCGAGTTCGAGGGTGACGGGGCGCAGCAGTTCGCCGCAGGTGCGGCCGATGGCGCGTCCGGCGCCGGTGGAGCCGGTGAAGGAGACCTTGTCGATCCCGGGGTGGGCGACGAGGTAGGCGCCGAGGTCGCGTCCACCGGGGACGATGTTGACCACACCGGCGGGGAGTCCGGCGGCGATGGCGGCTTCGGCCATCAGGAACGCGTCGAGCACGGTTTCGGGGGACGGTTTGAGGACGACGGTGCAGCCGGCGGCGAGGGCGGGGGCGAGTTTGAGGAATGTGATGGCCTGCGGCACGTTCCACGGGACGATGGCGCCGACCACACCGATCGGGGAGCGGGTGACGAGTGTGGAGCCGCCGAGCATGCCGGGCCGGATCTCGTCTTCCTGCTTCGCCGCCATGTCGGCGTAGTAGCGCAGCAGGACGGGTGGGAACCCGCCCTCGAACTGCCGGGCGAGGGTGATGGGCATGCCGTTCTGGCTGCTGACCCGGGTGGAGGTGTCCTCGGCGCGGGATTCGAGTTCGTCGGCGAACCGGTTCAGCACCTCGGCGCGTTGGGCCGCGGTCCACGACGCCCACTCGGTGAGCGCGGCGCGGGCGGCGTCGACGGCGTCGTCGATGTCGGTTTCGGTGCCCTCCGGCACGGAGCCGATGCGCTGCTCGGTGGTGGGGGAGATGACCGGGATCGTCGAGTCGCCGGCGGGCCGGGTCCATCCGCCGCGGATGTAGAGATCGGGGTAGTCGATCGTCATCGGGGTGTCCTTCTCAGAAAGGTTCGGTGGTGGGGTCGTCAGTCGTGCAGGAGCACGGGTTTGAGGACTTCGCCGCGGTGCTGGGCGTCGATCGCGTCGTTGATCTTCGCGAAGGGGAAGGTGGTGACGAGTTTGTCGAGCGGGAACTTCCCGGCCTTGTACAGCTCGACGAGTTCGGGGATGAACTCGTCGGGGACGCTGTCGCCCTCGATGATTCCGGTGATCGTCAGCCCCATGGCGAGGGAGTTGATGATGTTGAGCGGCACCGAGGCTGCGGGGTCGGCGGGGACGCCGATGAGGCCGATCTTGCCGTGGAAGGTCATGGCGCCGACGAGTGATTCGATGACGGCGGGGACGCCGGAGGTGTCGATCGCGTAGTCGACGCCGGCGGGGATGATCGCGCGGACCTGCTCGGCCAGCGGACCGGCACCGGGGTCGATGACGTGGGTGGCGCCGAGTTCGAGGGCGAGGTCGCGGCGCGACTGGTGCGGTTCGACGGCGATGATCGTGGCGGCGCCCTGCACGACGGCACCCATGACGGCGGCCAGTCCGACCGATCCGGCGCCGGCGACGAGGATCGCGGATCCGGGTCGGCAGTCGAGGGAGCGCATGACGGCGCCGGCGCCGGTCTGGATTCCGCAGCCGAGCGGAGCCAGAAGTTCGGCGGGAACGTCGACGGGAACCTTCACGACGTTGCGTTCGAACGCGAGGCTGTAGGTGGCGAACGAGGACTGCCCGAAGAACAGGCCGGTCAGGGACTCGCCGTCGGTGGTCGACAGCGGACCGGTACCGTCTTCGCGGACTCCGTCGTAGGCGAGGTGCATGAACTGGTGGCAGTAGGAAGGGGCCCCGGTGGTGCAGGAGGGGCAGGTTCCGCAGCTGTTGAAGGTGATGGCGACGCGATCGCCGGCGGCGACCTTGGTGACACCGTCGCCGACTGCGCGGACGAAGCCGCAGCCTTCGTGGCCGAGGACGGCGGGCAGCGCGGTCGGGAGGGCGCCGTCGCGTGCGGCGAGGTCGGTGTGGCAGATGCCGACCGCTTCGATTTCGACGAGTACCTCGCCGGCCTTCGGTCCGTCGATGGTGATCGTTTCGAGCGAGAACTCGGTGTGGGGTTCTCTCGCGACTGCTGCGAGTGCTTCCATCGTCAATGACTCCATGTCTGTGGGGGCCGGCCCGAGAAGGACCGGCGTGGATCGAATGCTCAGAGAGCGGCTTCCCGCAACGGCGTCGCGGGATCGGCGAGGGCGGTGCGGTCGACCTTGGTGCGATTTCCGATGAACTTCTTTCCGGCCATGAATTCGCCTGCGGCATTCACGGTCTCGACGGCCACCGGTATCCCGTCGCTGTCGAGATGGAACAGTGCGAACGAGGTGGCGGAGGCGTCGCCACGCAGGATCGGCTGCGTGTCCGGCCCGATCATGCCCGCCATCTTCATCTTCAGATCGAACTGATCCGACCAGAACCACGGCACCTCGTGCGGTGGGAGCGGGGCGCCCATGATGACCGCCGCCGCCTGCTTCGCCTGCTCGACCGCACTCGGAATGCTTTCCAGCCGCACCATCTTCCCGAGCGTGTCGTGCAGCCGATAGGTCACGTCCCCGATCGCGAGAACGTGCGGATCGCTGGTGTGGGCCGACCCGTCGACGACGATTCCGGCGAGGCACTCGAGGCCGGACTCGCGTGCCAGCGCGTCGTTCGGGATGGCACCGACCCCGACCAGGACGACGTCGCAGGCGATTTCGGTTCCATCACCGAGTTCGATCCCGGCGACGCGGCCGTCGGAGCGGGTGATTCCCCGGACCTCGGCCCCGGTGAGAATGCGGGTGCCGCGGTTCCGGTGGAAGTCGGTGAGTGCCGTCGACAGTTCCCGGCTCGCCACCCGGGCCAGCACCCGGTCCTCCCGTTCGATCACCGTGACGTCGCATCCGCGGGCGCGGGCCGACGCCGCGACCTCGAGTCCCACGTACCCACCGCCGATGATGGCGAGCGCCGATCCGGAGTGCACGGCCTCGCGGAGCATCGTGGCGTCGGCGAGGGTGCGGAGGCTGAGCACACCCTCGAGATCGCTTCCCGGGAGCGACAGCGTCCGCGGCGCGGCGCCCGTCGCGAGCACGAGTGTCGTGTACTCCAGCACCGTTCCGGATACGGTCGTCGCGGTTCGCGCGTCCCGGTCGATGCGGCTGACCGGATCACCGAGCAGCGTGTCGATCTCGTTGTCGGCGTAGAACGATTCCGGTTTGAGCCACTGCACGAACTCGTCGTCGGCGTATTTCTTCGACAGCGGCGGGCGGTGATAGGGCGGATGGGTCTCGTCCCCGCACAGGACGATGCGACCGCCGAACTTCTGCTGCCGCAGCATGCCGGCGAGAGTGCCGCCGGCGTGACCGGCCCCGACGATCACCACGGTGGGTGACGCATGTGACGTGACCATGGTGTTACCGGGTGAACGCGATCTGGACGGGCATGTTCTTGAGCCCGCCGACGAAGTTGGTCTGGATCATCTTCGTGTCGTCGGCGAGTTCGAGGGACTCGATGTGGGGGAGCAGTTCCTCGAACATGATCCGCAGTTCGAGCTTCGCCAGGTGCTGGCCGATGCACATGTGCGGGCCGTAACCGAAGGCGATGTGCTTGTTGGGCCTGCGGGTGATGTCGAAGGTGTCGGGGTCCGGGATGACGTCCGCGTCGCGGTTGCCCGACTGGTACAGCAGCATGAAGCGGTCGCCCTTCTTGATGTCGCGGCCGCGGAGTGTGTAGTCCTGCGTCGCCTGACGCATGAAGTGCTTCACCGGCGAGGCCCAGCGCAGCGATTCGTTGACGATGTGCGGGGCGAGCGCCGGATCGGCCTTGGCCTTCGCGAGGAGCTCCGGGTTGCGGCCGAGTTCGAGCATGCCGCCGGCGAGGGTGCTCGAGGTGGTGTCGTGACCCGCGGTGGCGATGGCGATGAAATAGCCGTAGGCCACCTCGTTCGGGTAGTACTCGCCACTCTCGTTGCGTGCCACCGAGATGATGGTCGCGAGATCGTCGCGGGGGTTGGCCCGCCGGTCCTGCAGCAGCCTTTCGAAGTAGGCGTAGAAGTCCTGAATCGTGGCCACCCACTGCTTCGCGGCGGCGTCCGGGGTGAGCGGTTCGACGTCCTCCCGCGCGGCATCGGGATCGGCCGTGCCGAAGAACTCCTGCGTGAGGGCCATCATGCGGGGCTCGTCCGATTCCGGCACCCCGAACAGGCTCATGATGACGTGCAGGGGGTAGTGGAGGGCGAAGTCCTTGACGAAGTCGATCCGGCCGTCCGTCTTCAGAAGCCGGGCGACGGCAGCCTTCGCGAGGTCGCGGATGGTCGCTTCCCACTGGGCGAGGTTGGTGGGCCGGAACCAGTCCAGCGCGATGTCCTTGATCGCGGTGTGCTCCGGCGGGTCGAGGTAGGTGAGAGTCTCGAGGATGCGGAGGCTGCCGTTGTTGATGCTCTTGGTGAACTGATCGCCGGCCTGGTTCGCCAGGATCGGGTTGACGGAGCCCTTGTCCTCGGCGCCCGCACTGGTGAAGATGTCGGGCTGACGCTCGATCTCCATGATGTCGGCGTGCTTGCTCACCAGCCAGATGGGGTCGTACCCCTCCACCACGGCACGGCCGAGGGGATTGTTCTCGCGCAGCCAGCGGTAGGCCTCGAACAGTGCGTCGTTGTCCCGGTGTCCTTCGGGTAGAACGATCTGACGGGCGACGGTGTCCGGAATAAGTTCCGTGACCTGCTCTGTAGTGCTCATCGATTCCCCTTCGTGGTGCAGTGTGGTGCGGCGCCGAACGTCGCGGCGCCCTCGCCGACTGGAGTGACTTCAGCCTGTCAGCCGCGGGAGTGAGGGGCATCACACCATCGATCGAAAGTTGTCCACCTAACGGGGTATGTGTGCTGGGTCACGCGGTCGCCGGACGACTCCTGCCGCGCAACTTCACCCCACCGGAGGGGGGTAATCCGTCGAAGTGGTGATGCGCCAGATGAGTGACCCGCGACACAATTTTCGTACAGAACGCGGCCGGGATCGCAGGGACTGCAACCCGCTCGGCGAGACGGTCCGCGCAGATGTTCACCGGTCAACCTGAAGGAGATCACCATGCCCACCGTCGTGTACCAGCTTCCGGACGGCTCGACGTCGTCCGTCGACGTTCCCGCCGGCCAGAGCGTGATGGACGGGTCGGTCCGCAACAACCTTCCCGGCATCGTCGCCGAATGCGGCGGTAGCTGCTCGTGCGCCACCTGCCACGTGTACCTGGACGACGATTCCAGTGCGGCATTCGGCGAACCGACGTTGGAGGAACAGGACCTCCTCGAATTCCTCGACGGAGTCCAGCCGTGCTCGCGTCTCGCCTGCCAGCTCGTGCTCACGCCGGACGTGGACACCGTCACCGTGACCGTGCCGTCCTCGGACGCCTGAGGGGCCTTCCACCGGCCGCGTCACCGGGTGCCGGACTGATACTTCGCGATCAGTTCGGCACGGTTGGTGGCACCGAGTTTCCGGAGGATGCGTTTCACGTGCGACTTGACCGTGTCGACGGTGATGACCAGTTCCTCGGCGATCGCCGAGTTCGACGCCCCGGTGAGAATCAATCGGACGACGTCGGATTCGCGGTCGGTCAGGGGGTCGAGCAGGCGCTGCTCGGCGGCGTCGCGGTCGGCCTGCGCCGGGGCGAGTTCGGATGCGCCGCGGGGAGGCGCCGTGTCGACGTCGGTGTCGCCGGCCCATCGCCGGGCGCTGTCGTGCAGGAGCGCGTTATGGCGCTCACGGCGGGATTCCAGGCCGACTCGCTCGAAGCACCCGCCGAGCACTTCGGTGAACACCCCCAGTGCGCGGCGGCGGGTGTCGTCCACAGGTGTGTCGATGTGCACGAGCGCGGCGGCGCCGCCACCGACCACGACCGGAACGGTGGTGAAACCGTTGGCGCCCAGCAGTTCTTGCAGTGCGGCGGGGACGTGGGTGCCGACTCTGACCGTGTTCGTCGCGAGCGCCTGTTCCTCCGGCGAACCGTCCGCGACGTCGAATTCGGCCGGTGGTGACGGCATCGTGCCGCGGTCTGCGCTGAACCAGGTCACGGGAACGATCCGGTCCCCGTCGAGGCGGGACAGGACAAGGCTTTTCGCAGAGCACAATTCCGCGACCCGTTCGCACGCGCGCCGCATCAGTTCCGGGCTCGAGGCGGCGTCGTCGAGTGCTCGGACGGCGCGATCGATGCCCGTCGCGATCGCACCGATCTCGGCTGTCCGGTTCGCGTCGGCGGCGTTTCTGCGGTCGAGGAGGTCGACGAGGCGTCTCCCGAGTTCGGTCGACTGTGCCGGGCCGGCCACCCGCATCTCGGTCAGGACGTCCGCGATGGCGCGATCGAGTTCGGTGTCCGTGGTGTTCTCGTCGAGGTGGGGCGCGTCAGCCACCGGACACCGTCTTGGCGTTGGCGCACAGCGCCGCCACCTCGGCCCGCGTCGAGACGCCGAGTTTCTTGAAGATCCGCTGGACATGGGATTTGACGGTGCCGTCGGAAATGCACAGGCGACGGGAGATGGCCGCATTGGTCGCTCCCGTCGCCATCAGGGTGAGCACCTCGCGCTCGCGAGCGGTCAAGGTGTGCGCGCGGGGCACGACCGGCGCCTGCGACGTGTCTTCCCCGCTGTGCGCGCCGGAGCGGGGGAGGTCGCACGTGGTGAGTTCCGGCATCGTCAGGGGCTGCTCGAGGTGTCGCAGTGCCTGGGTGAGCCGCTGGATCTCGGCGTCGACGTGCTCGTTGCGGGTGTGGATCTGGCGACGCAGGTCGGCGCGTTCCTTCGACGAGGCGCACGCGCCCGCCAGTACTCCGACGATGTGGACGTCGGTGTCGGACAGGCTGTCGCTCTGGCGGTCGACGTGGATCATCGCCACCGCGCGGGCGTCGACGACGATGGGAACCGCGAGGTATCCGGCGGGCCGCGACAGGTCGATGAGGGGTCGGTACGTATGCCGGTAGGTGTCGGCGGCGTCCACCGCGTAGGGCCGGCGGCGCCGGACGAGTTCGGCCTCGCGGGGGGCCTCGCGCAGCGAGATCTCGCGTCCGTCAATGGCCGTGATGAGTTCGTGGAAGTCCCCTGTCAGTTCGGGGTTGACGGCTAGCGCGACGGGAGACCAGGTGGATCCGCGGACCACGGAGAACATCGCCTTGCCGTATCCCAGGCTCGTGCACAGTTCCTGTGTCACGACTTCGGCGATGCGGTCCGAGCCGGTGTCGAGCGCACGCACGACCCGCTGTAATGCCTCGAACTGGGCAGTGTGCACGCGCAGTCGGCGCGCGATGTCGTCGCGGCTCGCGGCGTCGAGTCGCGTCACGAGTTCCGCGAGGCGCAGCGTGTGCTCGGGGGAGGCGACACCTTCACGCAGCTTCCGGGCCGCGAACGCACGGATCACGGTGAGGTCGGGTTCGCCGTCCGCCAGCCGGATCAGGTTCGGCTCGCTCCCGAGAAGCTCCTGCAACTCTGCGACTGCCTGCTCGGCAAGCTCGAACGAACTCGTCGAAATGACCACTCACCACTCCTTGCGCCGCGGCCGCCGCACGGATGACGACGACACCGTCGCCCATTCCTGTGACGTACCGCACAGTATAGGAGGTGCCACCTGGGACGTTTCCGCGCCGTCGGCGACCTCACTCCAATGTATATGGTCAGTCCAAATACGTCACGCGTTCCGCGAAAGTGATGCGGACAGGTTCTTGTCGCGGATACCGTCGTCGTACTAGGGTCGAATGGTAAGACCAAAATTGAAAGGATCGGCCCTATGGCGCACCCCGTGCGATACGACGTCGACGAGCACATCGCCGTCCTCACTCTCGATCGCCCCGAAACCCGCAACGCGCTGTCCGACGACGTGCTCGACGAGCTGCTCGCCGCACTCGAACGTGCGCGCGGGGACGGCGACGTGCGGGTTGTCGTGCTCGCGTCCTCGCACGAGAAGATCTTCTCGGCGGGCGGCGACCTCAAGGCGTTCGCGAGCGAGACGCCCACGATCGTCAAATACGCCGGTCTGGATCGCTTCCCGCGGCTGTATCAGCTCATCGGCGGTCTCGGGAAGCCGGTGATCTGCGCGGCGGGCGGCGACGTGCTGGCCGGTGCGTTCGGTCTCGCGCTGGCGTGCGATTTCGTGCTCGCCAAGGAGTCGGTCCGGTTCGGGTGCCCGGAAATCAACGTCGGCGTCTTCCCGTTCATGATTTCCGCCCTCATCTACCGGAACGTCGGGCGACTCAAGGCGAACGAGCTGATGATGTACGGCGAGCTCATCACGGCCACGGACGCACTCGAACTGGGGCTGGTGAACCGCGTGATCCCGGACGACGACTTCGAGACGGAGGTCCGCGCGTGGGCGCGGCGGCTCGCGGGCAAATCGCCGCTGCTCATGCGGCTGGGCAAGGAGGCGATCAACAACACCCGGGACATGTCGCTGCCGGATGCACTCACGGCGCTGCAGTCTCAGCTCGCTCTCGCGTTCACGACCGAGGACATCGTCGAGGGCGTCACCGCGTTTCGCGAAAAGCGTTCTCCCGTATGGAGCATGCGGTGATCGCCGGCCCGGGAGCTCGTTGCGGTTTCGGTCCAACCATTATATTGTGAGGGCCAACACAGAGTTTTCTATTCCCTCTTCACATCTGCGCACAGAGGAAGGCTTCCCATGGCGTTCGCATCGGTCACCGATCGCTATTCGGACGAACAGATCCGAGAGTTCTATGCCACCGGGCAGTGGCACCGCGACACCTTCTTCGACATGCTCGAGGCTCAGGTCGCCGAGCGGGGCGACCGTGTCTTCCTGACCGACGACACCAGCGGCGGCATCACCTTCCGGGAGTTGCGCGACAAGGCGCTGAGTCTTGCGGTGGGCCTTCGGCGCCACGGCATCGCTGCCGGCGACCGTGTGTCCGTGCAGGTTCCGAACTGGATCGAATTCGCGATCATCGCCGTCGCGTTGTCGCGACTGGGCGCCGTCCTGGTGCCGATCATGCCGATCTACCGCCGCGACGACGTCGAGTACATTCTCGGTAACGCCGGTGTGCGGCTGGCGATTACGCCGCAGAGTTTCAAGAAGTTCGACTACGCCGGCATGTACACCGACATCGTGGGTGCCGTCGAGTCGCTCGACGATGTCGTGGTCGTCCGCGGGAGCGGCGAACTCCCGCATCGTGCGGTGTCGTTCGAGTCGCTGTTCGCGGACATCGGCCCCGACGAGGCGATCGACGAACTCGGGCCCGGTGTCGGTCCGGACGAGCCGTTCGTCATCGTCTACAGCAGCGGCACCACGTCCCGTCCCAAGGGCTGCATCCACACGTTCAACACGTTCGCCTGCGGATCCCGTCTGCTGGCCAAGGGGTTCGCGTACACGCCCGACGACGTGCAGTTCGGCCCCTCGCCGATCACCCACACCACCGGCCTGGTCACCAGCATCGTCCTCCCGCTCATGCACGGGGCGGCGTCGCATCTCATCGAGGTGTGGGAGCCGGTCCGGGGCATGGAACAGATCAAGGAACGCGGCTGCACGGTCGCGGTGAGTGCCACGACGTTCCTGCAGATGGTCATGGACGTCTACGACCCCGCCGTGCACGACATCGGCAGCATGCGGTTGTGGGTGGCGGCCGGCGCCCCGATTCCCGCCAGCTTCGTCACCAAGGCGGCCGAATTGTTCCCCGGCCTGCAGGTGCTCAGCCTGTACGGCCGTTCCGAGAATGTCACGACCACCATGTGCACGGTTGACGACGAGCCCGAGCGGTCGCTCACCTCGGACGGTCGTCCGCTTCCGATGCAGTCGGTCAAGATCGTCGACGAACTCGGTAACGAGGTTCCGCGCGGCGAGGAGGGCGACGTCGCCTACAAGGGCGCCATGCACATGCTCGGGTATCTCCACAATCCCGAGGAGACGGCCAAGCTGTTCACCCCCGACGGCTACTCCCTCTCCGGGGATCTCGGCCGGATGGACGAGGACGGCTACGTGCGGGTCACCGGCCGGACCAAGGACATCGTGATCCGCGGCGGCATGAACATCAGTGTGCGTCAGGTCGAAGACCTCCTGGCCGCTCATCCCGCCGTCCGCGGTGTCGCGGCGGTCGCGATGCCGGACGAGCGCCTCGGGGAGGCGGTGTGCCTCTACCTCGTCGCCGCGCCCGGGTACGGCGACGTCACGCTCGAGAAGATCAAGGCCTACCTGCTCGAGCAGGGGGTGGCGATCCAGAAGGTTCCGGAGCGGCTGGAGATCGTCGAGGCGCTGCCGACGACGGCCACGGGCAAGATCCAGAAGAACGTGTTGCGCGCCCAGATCGCGGCGAAGATCGAGGCCGACCGGGAACGGGCACAGGCCGTCAGCTGATCGAACAAGGAAGGGGGCGAAGCCGATCGGCTTCGCCCCCTTTCGCATTGTTCGACAAGGGTGATCAGGTCGAGGCCACCACGACCGTCGCCGATCCGGTGACCACCGGGCCCTTGTCTCCGGAGGCGACGAGATCGAGCGTTGCGAGCGACTCGCCCTCGGTCTCGTCGATCGACACCACCGTGCCACCCAGGGTCAGTGTGTCGCCGAGGAAGACCGGAGCGACGAACCGGACTCCGAAGGAGCGCACATGCTCGACACCGAACGTGTCGGACAGCCATCCGGCCAGGATCCCGGCCTGCATCTGACCCATCGCGATGACGCCCGGAAAGCCCGACGTGGCCACGAAGCCGGGATCGTGGTGCAAGGGGTTGAAATCGCCTCCCGCCCCGGCGAACCGGACGATGTCGGTCTGGGTCACCGGACCGACCACCCGGACGTCCGGAGTATCGCCGACGCGTACCTTCGCCGGTGTTCTCATCGCTGCTCTCCTCGTTCGATCAGGACTTCCTCGAGCCGGACCACGGGCTCGCCGCCGGTGTCGACGTACTCGGTCTCGAGGGTCACGACGCGCATCGTCCCGCCGCGCTTGCCTTCTCGCAGCTCGTCGGCCACGACGCGGCGGGTGCCGACCACGTGGTCGCCGGCGGTGAGCGGTCGCAGGTACGTCCACGTGACCGAACCGACCACCACCCGGGCGAGGGCCAGGCCCAGCGAGTCGACGAACGCGCGCTGGTCGCGCTGGTGTCCGGCGACGACCGTGTGCGTGAGAGTGGCCGGCACGTCGGGGAATCCGGCGTCGCGCGCGACGGCCGGATCCGTGTGGACGGGATCGGTGGTGAACGTGGCGCGCGTGAATTCGCGGATCTTGCCGCGTTCGACGTCGTATTCGACGCGGTCGACGACGCCGGCAGGGAGTGGGTCGGACATCCGGGCCTCCTTTTTGGACTGACCTATAGTATCATTGAGCCTAAATTCGTGAGGAGGGTGCAATGGAGCTCGCTGATTCCCCAGACGAGGCCACATTCCGTGCAGAAGTCCGGGAGTGGGCCGAAAAAGCGGTCCCGACGCTGCCGTGGCCGGAACCGGTCGATCTGGTCGACAAGGTGCCGTTCTGGCAGCAATGGCAGCGGCTGCTCTTCGACGCCGGCTACGGCGGGATGTCGTGGCCGAAGGAGTACGGCGGCCAGGCCGCCGACCCGATCCGCAAGGCCATCTTCACCGAGGAGATGGACCGGGTGGGCGCACCCGAGCGCCTCAACACCATCGGTGAGGACTTCGCCGGCCCGACCATCATCGACTTCGGGACACCCGCACAGAAGGAACGGTTCCTTCGACCGATCCTGGCCGGTGACGAGATCTGGTGCCAGCTGTTCTCGGAGCCGGATGCCGGGTCCGATCTCGCCTCCCTCCGCACCAAAGCCACCAAGGTGGACGGGGGCTGGAAGGTCAACGGGCAGAAGATCTGGACCAGCCGCGCGCACATCGCCGCCCACGCCATCCTGCTCGCCCGCACCGGTGGCGGTCCGCGGCACAAGGGCATCACGTACTTCCTCGTCCCGATGGACAGTGAGGGAATCACCGTGCGACCGCTCGCGCACATGCTCGGCGAGGCGGAGTTCAACGAGGTATTCCTCGACGACGTGTTCATCCCTGACGACCTCGTCGTCGGTGAGGTCGACGGCGGCTGGAAGGTCGCGATGGGCACGCTCGCCTACGAGCGGGTGGCGATCGCGACGGGCCGCGTCAACACCAAGCGTGCCGTCGACGACATCGTCTCCGACATCGCGGGAATGACCGACGACGCCGGTCGTCCGCTCGGCGAGGACCCGGTGATCCGGCAGAAGGTCGCCGATCTCTACGGCCGGGCCCTCGTGCACTACCTCATCGGTCAGCGCGTCATCACCCTCGCGGCCAACGACGGCCCACCGGGGCCGGTCACGTCCATCGGCAAGCTGTTCTTCTGCCCCCTCGTCGAGGAACTCGCCGACTTCCGGCTGTCCCTCGAGCCGGTGGGCGGGCAATTCGCCCTCGACGACGAGCCGCAGAAGACGGCGCGGTGGCAACGGCTCGCATATCAGGCCCGCGGCACCGCCATCGCGGGCGGTTCCACCTTTATCCAGCGCAACATCGTCGCCGAGCGCATGCTCGAAATGCCGAGGAGCTGACCGTGTCCGACTACACCTGGCGCCCCACCGACGAGTACGTCGAGAACGCCAACGTCACCCGGCTCGCCCGCGCCCACGGTCTCTCGGGCCTGGGTGAGCTCCGCGCCCGCTCCGTCGCCGACGTGCGGTGGTACTGGGATGCCGTGGTCCGTGACCTCGGGCTGCCGTTCCGATCGCCGTACCGCGAGGTGCTCGACATCTCACGCGGAATCGAGTACCCGGAGTGGTTCGTCGGGGGCACGTCCAACGTCGTCGACGCGTGTCTGGAGCGGTGGCTCGCCGATCCCGCGGTCGCCGACCGGACGGCCGTCGCGCACGAGGCCGAGGACGGCACGGTCCGCAGCCTCTCGTATCGCGAACTCGCGGCGGACGTCGAGCGGGCCGCGGCCGGACTGCGGGAACTCGGCGTCGGCAAGGGCGACGCCGTCGCCCTCTACCTGCCGATGATCCCCGAGGCGGTCGTGTCGGTGTATGCCGTCGCGCGGCTCGGTGCGGTGCTGGTTCCGCTGTTCTCCGGGTTCGCTCCGAGCGCGATCGCGTCCCGCATCCAGGACGCGGACGCCAAGGTGGTGATCGTCGCGGACGGAACGGTCCGCCGGCGCAAGTCCGTCACGATGAAACCGGCCCTCGACGACGCGCTGGCCTCGTGCCCGACGGTGCAGTCGGTCGTCGTGGTCGAGAACATCGGCGTCCCAGTCGATTCCACGGATCGCGACATCTCCTGGGGCAAGCTCCTCGGCAACGCCGGTGACCCGGGCCGGGTGGAGGCGATGGACGCGGGCGAGCCGTTCGCGCTGGCGTACACGTCCGGTACCACCGGCAAGCCGAAGGGTGCCGTCCACACCCACGCCGGGTTCCTCGTGAAGACGGCCAGCGAGGTCGCGTACTCGTTCGATCTGAAGCCCGGCGGCGTGTTCTGCTGGATCACCGACATGGGCTGGATCATGGGCCCGCTGTCGATCATCGGCACCCACGCCAACGGTGGAACCCTCGTGCTGTACGAAGGTTCGCCGGACGTGCCGGACACCGACCGGTTGTGGCAGCTCGCACAGCGTCACCGGGTGACGATGCTCGGTGTCTCACCGACGCTGATCCGTACCCTGCGCGGACGGGACACGGACGTCGCGGCACGGTACGACCTGTCCTCCGTGCACACGATCGGGTCCACCGGCGAGCCGTGGGACCCGGACTCGTACGAGTGGCTCGCGCGGGACGTGTTCGGCGGCCGGGTGCCGATTATTAACTTCTCCGGCGGCACCGAGGTCGGCGGCTCGTTCCTTGCACCGTATCCGGTGGAGCCGATCCACAGCTGCTCGCTGGGCGGTCCGTCCCTGGGTATGGACGTCGACGTCGTCGACGACGCGGGACGCTCCTTGCGCGGGGAACAGGGCGAACTCGTCTGCAGGCAACCGTGGCCGTCGATGACGCGCGGGGTGTGGAAGGACGAGGAACGCTACCTGGAGGCGTATTGGTCCACGTTCCCCGGCATGTGGCGGCACGGCGACTACGCCCTCGTCGACGACGACGGTCAGTGGTACATCCGCGGCCGATCGGACGACGTCATGAACGTGGCGGGAAAGCGTCTCGCGCCCGCGGAGGTCGAGGCCGTACTGACGGCGCACCCGGCGGTGTCGGAGGCGGCGGCGGTCGGTGTCCCCGACCCGAAGAAGGGCGAGGCGGTCTGGGCGTTCTGGGTTCCCCGCGCGGACACCGACACGACGGACATCTCGGCCGAACTCGTCGCCAGCGTTGCCGCGGAACTCGGGAAACCGTTCGCGCCGAGCGCTGTTCACCGGGTGTCGCGCCTGCCGAAGACCCGGTCGGCGAAGATCCTGCGCCGAGCGGTGCGGGCCGCCGCGCTCGACATCGATCCCGGGGACCTGTCGGGTGCCGAGAACCCGGAGGCCGTCGACGAGATCCGCGCAGTGGTGGCGGGGGCAAGCAACGCAGCGTCGTGAGTACAACGAAGGCCCCACACCGCRCGGTGTGGGGCCTTCGTCGTCGAAGCAGGAAAGAAGCAGGAAAAAGGAAAGCTATTCGTCGAGCGGAATGTCGGTGCGCTGCTCGAAGTCCTTGATCGACTCGGCGTACGAGTGGACGTGCCTGCTCATGCGTCGTACCGCGGCCTCGGCGTCCTTCTCGCGAATTGCCCTGGTCACCGAGCGGTGCGCCTTGACGGTGATCTCGCGAACCTTGTCGTCGATGAATCCTTCGTTCTCGGTCGCGGCGTAGATGGCCCGCGAGAGCGAGATCATGAGACCTGACAACAGTTCGTTGTGGCTGGCGCTCGCGACGGCGACGTGCCAATCGATGTTCGCCTGAAGGAAGTCGTCGAGTTTGTCGCCTGCTCCGGCGATGTCGTCGTTGGCGGCGTCCAGTCGGGCGAGATCCTCGTCGGTGCGATGGCGGGCGGCGAGTTGTGCGCAGAACGGTTCGATCGCCTCGCGGGTCTCGAGCAGTGCGGCGAGGCGGATCTGACGACCACGGATGAGCAGTGCCACCGTGTCGGCCATGGACTGTTCACCCGGTCGCTGAACGAAGGCGCCACCGGCCCGGCCCGCCTTGATGCGGACGAGTCCCTGTACTTCGAGGATTCGCAGGGCCTCGCGCACCGTGGTGCGGCTCATCTTCGTCTGGACGACGAGTTCGCGCTCCGGTGGCAGCGGTGTGCCCTCGACGTAGTCCCCGCTGAGAATGCGCTCGCGCAGTTCGTTGGCAAGGACGTCCGACGCCTTCGGTACCTCCATCGGTGTCAACTGAATGGAGGAACGTCCGTTCCGGGTGGTGTTCGGCACGGCTGGTGGCATGGCTCCCCRCCCTCTCTGGTCTAACGGTCAGACCTAATATACCATTGGGTTCTCGCTGCACTTGTCTTGCAGCCTATTCTTCGTCTCATCGAGAGGACCAGTTGTATGCGCTGGGAACTGTCAGAAGAGCAGGAAATGTTCACCGAAGCCCTCGACGGCTGGCTCGGACGGTTCGCCGCTCCGGCGAATGTCCGCAAGTGGGGTGAATCGGGAGATCCTGCCGAATTCGAGCAGAAATTCGTCGAGGAGGGCTGGTTCTCCGCCGGTCTCGACGAGAAAATCGGTGGTCAGGGCGGTGGTCTGCTCGAACTGGCATTGACTGCCGAGGCGCTGGGCCGGTACGCCGCTCCGGCGAGTGCCTGGACCGCGTCGGTTCTCGCGGCACCCATGCTGCCCGTCGACGTCGCCTCCGACGTGCTGGCCGGAGGTGGGTTCGCCGCGGTTGCCGTCGACGCGACCCGTCCGTTCGGCGTCGCCGACTCGGTGCGCGCCGACGAGACCGGCGCACTGACCGGTCGCGTCGCGACGGTGCTCGGCGCCGAACGGGCGAAACTGCTGGTCGTCCCCGCGACGGACCCCGACGGAACCGCCGCCCTGTACCTCGCGCGCGTCGGCGACCCCGGCGTCGCGGTCGAACCGCGGCGCCTCCTCGACCCGTCCCGTGCGGCCGCGGACGTCCGGTTCGACAACGCCGCCGGACAGCGTCTCGACGTCGACGCGGCCACCGCGCTCGAGGACGCCGGACTGCGGGCGGCCGTGCTCGTGGCCGCGGACTCGCTCGGGGCGATGGACCGCATGCTGCGGCTCGCGGTGGATTACAGCAAGCAACGCCACCAGTTCGGCGTCCCGATCGGGTCGTTCCAGGCTGTGAAGCACGCTGCGGCAGGCATTCTCGTCTCCGTCGAGGCGGGACGTTCCATCGCCTACTACGCCGCGGCCTCGGTCGATCTCGGCCTCGCCGACCGTGCGATCCACGCCGCGGTCGCCAAGGCTCAGGTGCCGCGAAATGCGGTGCAGGCGGCTGACAGCGCCCTCGTGATGCACGGCGCGATCGGCTACACGTGGGAACACGATCTGCACCTCTACTACAAGCGCGCCAAGCTCGACGAGAAGTTGTTCGGGGGCCCGGGCGTGTGGAACGAGCGCCTGGCGCGGGATCTGCCCCTCCTGCCCGCCGCCGGGTGATCTGCCGTTGACTTTTTGGTCTGTCCTTTAGTAACTTAAGTCCAAACGGAACCAACGACGACGGGACGTGCTGTGGACTTTGATCTGACCGAGGATCAGGCGACGATCCGAGATGCGGTGCGAGAGCTGGCCGGCAAGTTCGACGAGCAGTACTGGGTGGAGAAGGACAGCGAGCACGAGTTCCCCACCGAGTTCTACGACGCGTTCGCCAAGGGCGGCTGGCTCGGCATCACCACGCCCGAGGCGTACGGCGGGCACGGTATGGGAATCACCGAGGCCTCGATCCTGCTGGAGGAAGTCGCCGCTTCCGGCGCCGGCATGAACGGCGCGAGTTCGATGCACCTGTCGATCTTCGGAATGCACCCGGTGATCGTGCACGGCTCCGAGGAACTCAAGCAGCGCACCCTTCCGCGGATCGTCGACGGCGACCTGCACGTCTGCTTCGGTGTCACCGAGCCCGGCGCCGGCCTCGACACCACCAGGATCACCACCTTCGCGCGGCGTGAGGGCGACAAGTACATCGTCAACGGCCGCAAGGTCTGGATCTCCAAGGCGATGGAGTCGGAGAAGATCCTTCTCCTCACCCGCACCACGAAGTTCGAGGATGCGAAGAAGAAGACGGACGGTCTGACGCTGTTCCTCACCGACCTGGACCGCTCGAAGGTCGACATCCGCCCGATCAAGAAGATGGGGCGCAACGCGGTCACGTCGAACGAATTGTTCATCGACAACCTCGAGATCCCCGTCGAGGACCGCGTCGGCGAGGAAGGCAAGGGCTTCAAGTACATCCTCGACGGCCTCAACCCGGAGCGCATGCTCGTCGCATCGGAGGCCCTCGGCATCGGCCGGGCCGCCCTGCGCCGCGGCGTCCAGTACGCCAACGAACGTGAGGTGTTCGGCCGCCCCATCGGCATGAATCAGGGACTGCAGTTCCCACTCGCCGATTCGCTGGCCCGACTCGACGCCGCGGAACTCGTCCTGCGCAAGGCGACGTGGCTCTACGACAACGGGAAGCCCTGCGCCCGCGAGGCCAACATGGCCAAATATCTCTGCGCCGACGCCGGTTTCCAGGCCGCGGACCGCGCACTGCAGACCCACGGCGGAATGGGCTACTCGGAGGAGTACCACGTGGCCCGGTACTTCCGCGAAGCCCGCCTGACCAAGATCGCCCCGCTCAGCCAGGAGATGGTTCTCAACTACCTCGGCGAGCACGTCCTCGGCCTTCCCAGGAGCTACTGATGTTCGAACTCACCGAAAAATCCGCCCTCGTGACCGGTGCCGGCAGCGGCATCGGTGCCTCGGTCGCGCAGGCCTACGCGCGAGCAGGCGCGGCCGTGCTCGTCACCGACGTCGACGGCGAGGCCGCTGCGGCCGTGGCCGCGGAGATCACCGCGGCCGGCGGTTCGGCGAAGTCCGCGGCCCTCGACGTCCGCGACGGCGACGCGGCCGCCGCGGCGGCGGAGCAGGCCGCCGCCCTGAACGGCGGCACGCTCAACATCCTGGTCAACAACGCCGGCGCCATCGCGCCCGCAATGTTCCCGAACCTCGAAGAAGACGACTTCCGCCGCATCGTCGACATTCACCTCGTCGGCAGTTTCGTCTGCAGCAAGGCCGTCCTCCCGTACCTGCCCACCGACGGCAGTGGGCGCATCATCAACGTGACCTCCGCGGCCGGCCTGGTGGGCACCATCGGGCAGGCCAACTACGGTGCCGCGAAGGCGGGCATCATCGGTCTCACGAAGTCGCTGGCGCGGGAACTCGCCAAGAAGCAGGTGACGGTCAACGCGATTGCGCCGCTCGCCGCCACCAAGATGACGGAGAACATCCGGAGCAACGAAAAGCTCGCCGCCAAGACGCTCGCGCGGATCCCGTTGGGCCGCTGGGCGGAACCGGACGAGATCTCGTCCAGCTTCGTGTTCTTCGCGTCCGACGGCGCGGCGTACATCACGGGCCAGGTGCTGCCCGTCGACGGCGGGACGGTGATCTGATGGCCGAGAAGCGCAACCCCTTCCAGCGTTCCGCCCGCGAGGTGATCATCGCGGAAGCAGCGCGCACCCCCATGGGCAAGTCGCACCCCGACCGCGGCTGGTTCCGCGACACCCATCCCAACGACATGCTCGGCGCGGTGTACACGGAACTGATCCGCCGCAGCGGGCTGGCTCCGGCGACGGTCGAGGACCTCGTGATCGGGTGCACCGCACCGTTCGGCGAGCAGTCCCGCAACATCGGCCGCAACGCCTGGTTGCAGGTCGGCTACCCGCCGGAGGTCCCGGCCGTCGTCCTGGACCGCCGCTGTGGATCCGCCCAGACGGCTGTCGAGATGGGCGCCGCCCTGGTCGGCTCCGGTACCCACGACGTCGTCGTGGCCGGCGGTGTCGAACACATGGGCCACGTGCCGATGAACTCACCGGCCAAGATCTCCGAACTGTACGGCGACCCGTGGCCGGAAGCGCTGCGCGACCGGTACGACTTCGTGAACCAGGGCGAGAGTGCCGAACTCATCGCGGACCGGTGGGAGATCTCCCGGCAGGAGATGGACGAGTTCGCCGTCCGCTCCCATCGTCTGGCGACCGAGGCCATCGAGGCGGGCCGTTTCGACGCCGAGATGATCCCCCTCGATCTTGCGGGCGAGACCCGGTCCACCGACCAGACCATCCGCCCCGGCACGAGCCTGGACAGCCTGGCCGGGCTGAAGACGGTGTTCCGGGAGAACGGCCGGATCACGGCGGGCAGTTCGTCGCCGATCTCGGATGGGGCGGCCGGTGTGCTGCTCGCTTCCCGCGAGGCCGTCGACGCGCACGGACTGCGGGCCCGGGCCCGGATTCTCGATCAGACGACCGTCGGGGTGGACCCGATCATCATGCTGACCGGTCCGATCCCGGCCACCCGGAAGTTGCTCGACCGCAACGGAATGAGCATGAACGACATCGATCTCTTCGAGGTCAACGAGGCGTTCAGCTCGGTGGTTCTGGCCTGGGAGCGGGAACTGAAGCCCGACATGGACCGGGTCAACGTCAACGGCGGTGCGATCGCGCTCGGTCACCCCGTCGGCGCGACCGGTGCCCGGCTCATCGCCACCATCGTCGCGGAACTCGAGCGGCGTGACGCCGAAATCGGTCTGGTGACCATGTGCTGCGGCGGCGGCCTGGGAACGGCGACCCTGATCCAGCGGATCGACTGATGATCGACCTGACGCCGCACATCCGGCCCGGCGACGGAATCTGGTGGAGCCAGACGAGCGCGGAACCCACCCCGCTCGTCCACGCCCTGCTCGACCAGGTTTCGTCGATCGGCCCGGTGCGGGCATTTGTGGGACTGACCTGGAATCGGCGGTTGACGAGCGAACTGCCCGACGAACTCTCCGTCGTCTCCTATGGTGGCCTCGGCGAACTCCGCCGCCTCGCCCGACTCGAGGTCGTGCCCTGCCATTACGGGGCACTGCCGCGGCTGTTCGCCGAACGGCGGCTCCCGTGCGACGTCGGGTTCGTGCAGGTGTCACCGCCGGACTCGGCCGGGAACTGCTCGCTCGGGGTCGGTGTCGACTACATCGCGGACGCCCTCGACCACACTCCGGTTCTCATCGCCGAGATCAACCGGCGTATGCCCGTCACGCTGGGCGCACCACGTATTCCGTTGTCGCGGTTCGCCGCGGTAATGGAAACCGACCGGCCGTTGCTCGAGGCGCCGGACCGTGAGCCCGCCGCGGTGGAACGGGCGATCGCGCGGAACGTCGCCGATCTCGTGGCGGACGGAGACACGATCCAGATCGGCGTCGGGACGCTGCCCGCCGCCGTCCTCACCGCTCTCGAGGGTCACAAGGACCTCGGGATGCATTCCGGCATGATCTCCGACGCGGCGCTCCGACTGATCGACCGGGGCGTGCTGACCGGGGCGCGTAAGGAGATCGATCCTGGGCTGCACGTGACGGGCGCCGCGCTCGGAACGGCGGCACTGTACGACCGGCTGCCCGGTCTTCCGGTGGCCTTCCGCCCGGCGAGCTATACCCATGCGCCGCAGGTTCTCTCGCAGCTGCGATCGTTCGTGTCGATCAACTCGGCGATCGAGGTGGACCTGACCGGGCAGGTCGGCGCGGAACTGCGCAACACGACCTACGCCGGTGCCGTCGGGGGTCAGGTGGATTTCTCCCGGGCCGCGGCGATGACCGGCGGCCGCTCGATCATCGCGATGCGCGCGGATTCGCGAGGGGAGTCGACGATCAAGACTGCTTTGGAATACGGCGCGGTCACCACCGCCCGCGCCGACGTGGACTTCGTGGTCACCGAACACGGTGCCGCGGCACTGCGCGGATGTTCCCTGGGCGAGCGTGCGCGGCGCATGATCGCCGTGGCGCCACCCGAGCACCGCGAAAGGCTGGAATTCGATCTCGAGGAGTACGACCTTGCATCCGCAACGGAGTGAGGGGAAAGGAGTCAACGCCATGGCACGTCCGCAGCGGGTCCAGATCCGGGAGGTCGGACCGCGTGACGGCTTCCAGAACGAACCGGAGCACATCCCGACCGACGACAAGGTGCGGTTGATCAACGCCCTCGGGCGGGCAGGGTTCACCCGGATCGAGGTCGCCAGTTTCGTGCGGCCGGACGTGATCCCGCAGTTGGCCGACGGCGTCGAGGTCCTCGAGCGCATCGAGGTGCCCGACGACACCAAACTGATGGTGCTCGTCCCCAACAGCAAGGGCCTCGACAACGCACTGAAGGTGCGCGACAAGTTCCACGAGGTCGCGATCTTCGTCAGCGCGTCGGAGACCCACAACAAGAAGAACGTCAACCGCACCGTCGACGAGACGATGGCCGACAACGACGTCATGGCCAAGCGGATCGTCGCCGAGGGCCTCGACTGCGCCGCGGTGATCGCGACGTCGTTCGGTTGCCCGTTCGAGGGCAAGGTCGAGTTGGGACGCGTGCTGGACCTCGCCGAACGGTTCGCCGAGGTCGGCGCCACCGAGATCGGATTCGGCGACACCACAGGCATGTGCAACCCGGCATACGCGTCGGAATTCTTCGCCGCGGCGCTCGACCGGCTGCCCGGCGTGGAGGTCACCGCGCACTTCCACAACACGCGTGGCCAGGGCCTCGCCAACGCGTACGCTGCACTCGAAGCAGGTTGCGCGAGCTTCGAATCGAGCTTCGGAGAGCTGGGCGGCTGCCCCGTTCCGGCAGGCTCGACGGGCAATATCGCCACCGAGGATCTGGTGAGCATGTTCCACGAGATGGGAGTCGAGACGGGTCTCGACCTTCCGCGGGTCATCGAGGCCGCGCGCGAAGCTCAGACAGTGCTCGGCCGCAAACTCACCAGTCACTCGATCGTCGCGGGCCCCATCGAATGGGCCGCGAGCCCGCGCTGACCGCTTTCCACCACGAACACCACAAGACGGAGAAGAACATGAGTAATCGAGTCGCATTCGTAACCGGCGGTGCACAGGGCATCGGCAAGGGCATCTCCGACGCCCTCGGGGCAGCGGGCTTCCGCGTCGCGGTGGCCGACCTCAACCTGGAGGTCGCCGAGGAGACCGCCGCCGGAATCCGCGACGCCGGCGGCCAGGCGATCGCCGTGCCCGTCGACGTCACCGACACCGCGTCCGTGCAGGCCGCGGTGAAGCAGGTCGCCGAGCAGTTCGGGCCGGTCGAGATCGTCGTCAACAACGCCGGCTGGGACGACTTCATGCCGTTCCTGAAGACCGACGAGGCGTTCTGGGACCGGATCCTCGACATCAACTTCAAGGGCCAGCTGCGGGTCATCCAGGCGACCGTCCCGGGCATGGTGGAGCGCGGCTTCGGCCGGGTCATCAACATCGGTTCGGACGCCGGCCGTGTCGGCTCGTCGCTCGAGGCCGTCTACTCGGGCGCCAAGGGCGGCATCATCGCCTTCACCAAGACCCTCGCCCGTGAGATCGCGACCAAGGGCGTCACCGCGAACACCGTGTGCCCCGGCCCGACCGACACCCCGGCGCTCCGCAAGTTCGCCGACAGCTCGGGTCAGGAGGCCGACAAGGTGATCGGAGGCATGACCCGCGCCGTGCCGATGAAGCGACTCGGGAAGGCGGAGGACATCGGTGCCGCGGTGGCGTACTTCGCCTCCGATGCAGCAGAATTCGTCACCGGACAGACCCTGTCCGTCAGCGGTGGTCTGACGATGTCCTGACGGCATATCCGTTCGGAAGGTGCGGCCCGTTTCCGGGCCGCACCTTCGTCGTTATGCGGGCTCCGTTGATAACGATCGTTTGCGCGTGTGCCTATGATCGCCTCATGACGAACAATAGTGATACAACGGATTTCGTATCCTGGACGGCAGTCGGTGAGTTCGAGGACATCCGATACGAGCACAGCGGCGACGGGATCGCGAAGATCACGATCTGCCGTCCGGAGGTGCGCAACGCGTTCCGTCCGCAGACGCTGATGGAAATCTCCGAGGCTCTGGTCGATGCCCGTGAGGACTCCTCGGTCGGCGTCATCGTGCTGACCGGTGAGGGTCCCGACGCGTTCTGCTCCGGCGGCGACCAGCGCGTGCGCGGCGACACCGGCTACCTCACCGAACCGGGCAAGGCGGGAAGTGTCGGCCGTTTCCACGTCACCGACCTGCAGATCCAGATCCGGCGCCTGCCGAAGCCGGTGGTCGCCATGGTCGCCGGTTACGCGATCGGCGGCGGRCACATCCTGCACCTGGTCTGCGACCTGTCCATCGCGGCGGACAATGCCCGGTTCGGCCAGGTCGGCCCGAAGGTCGGGTCGTTCGACGGTGGCTACGGTGCGGGATTGCTCGCCGAACTCGTCGGGGTGAAGAAGGCCAAGGAGATCTGGTTCCTGTGCCGTCAGTACGACGCACAGCAGGCGCGCGAGATGGGGCTGGTCAACACCGTCGTCCCGCTCGCCGACCTGGAACGGGAAACCGTGCAGTGGTGCCGCGAGATGCTCCAGCTGTCGCCGTTCGCGCTGCGGCTGATGAAGGCGAGCTTCAATGCCGCCGAAGACGGGATGGCCGGCATTCAGCAGCTCGCTCACGACGCGAATTTGCTGTTCTACTCGACCGAGGAGGCGAAGGAAGGGCGCGAGGCGTACAAGGCGAAGCGGCGCCCCGAGTTCGAGAAGTTTCCGCGGCGGCCCTGATCTTCCATTTCGGTCCGACAATTAGTATGGTTGGGTCAATACCTCAGGTGAGTGGCAAAGTGTGCCCGCGCACACTTCGCCGCTCACATGGGACTGGACCGAACAGGATGGTGTGCATGTCGGAAACCGCAACGCCCGCAGTCGCGTGGAGCGACGTCGACGCCGGCGTCATGACGATCACGCTGCAACGCAGGCCGGCGAACGCGCTCGGGCTGCCGATCATCGACGGGTTGAACGCCGCGCTCAACGCGGCGGACGCCGACGGATCGGTGAAGGTGATCGTCGTCCGCTCGGACATTCCGGGCTTCTTCGCGGCCGGCGCCGACATCAAGCACATGTCGTCCGTGGACGCGGAGTCCTTCACCGCGTACGGCGATCGACTCCGTGGGGCGCTCGACCGACTCGCGTCCGCCGACCGCATCTCGATCGCCGCGGTGGACGGCCTCGCACTCGGCGGCGGCCTCGAACTGGCAATGGCCTGCACCCTGCGGGTCGGCGGGGCGGACGCGAAGTTCGGGCTGCCCGAGGTGAAGCTCGGCCTCATCCCCGGAGCCGGTGGAACGCAGCGACTTCCGCGTCTCGTGGGTCGTGGTCGCGCCCTGGACATCATGCTGAGTGCCCGGCAGGTCCTCGCCGCCGAGGCGCATGCGATCGGACTGATCGACCGACTCGTCGACGCCGGTACCGCCACCGATGCAGCGCAGGCGCTCGCGGCCGAGCTGTGCACGATGTCGCTGCCCGCGCAGCGCGCCGTCATCCGCACGGTCGACGCGTCGTTCGACACCCCGCTCGAGGAGGGCTTCCGGTTCGAGGTCGCCCAGGAGCAGGACCTGTTCGAGAACGGAGAGGCGAAGGAGGGCATCACCGCCTTCCTCGAGAAGCGCGCTCCGCGATTCTCCTGAGCGTCGTGACGTCGGGGCGTGCCGGGAGGGGTGCGATCGCGCTGGCCCTTTTCCTCGTCTATGTGATCTGGGGATCGATCTATCTCGCGATCCGCCTGGTGATCGACGAGGTCCCTCCGCTCGGCTCGATGGGTGCGCGGTTCCTCCTTGCCGCTCTGCTGATGGCCGCCTTCCTGGCCTGTCGCGGTGGCCGGCGGCGGCTGCGCCTCACCTGGCGGGAAGCGGCAGGCGCTTCGTTCCTGGGCGTGCTGCTACTCGCCTGCGGAAACGGCCTGACCTCGGTCGGCCAACTGCACGGCGTGCCCTCCGGGGTGACGGCGCTCCTCGTGGCCATGGTGCCGCTGTGGATCTGCATCTACCGCACGCTGTCCGGTGACCGTCCACGGGTTCTCGAATTGGCCGGCGTCGGTGTGGGGCTGGTCGGTCTCGCAGTCCTGGTGCTGCCGCACGGTGGTGAGCACTCGGGACTCCCGCTCGTCGGCGTGGCGGTCATCGTGTTGTCCAGTGTGTCCTGGTCGTTCGGGTCGTGGATCAAGCCCCGAATCTGGCTGCCTCGTGACGTGTATGTCAGTGCGACGTACCAGCTTCTGGCGGCCGGTGCGGCCATGACGCTCGCGTCGGTAGCGACAGGGGAACGGCTGCACGGTGACATCGGACTCCGCGCGTGGGGCGCGTTCGGCTACCTCGTGGTCTTCGGCTCGATCGTCGGCTTCACCGCGTACGCGTGGCTGCTGCATCACGCCCCGCTGTCGCTGGTCGCCACCCATACGTATGTGAATCCGGTGGTGGCCGTGGCGCTCGGGTCGGTGGTCCTGTCCGAGCCCGTCACGCCCGTCCTCGTCATCGGGGGAGCGGTCGTACTGCTTTCGGTCGTACTGGTCGTCAGTGCACACGCCGGGCCGCGGCGTCGGGGGTATTCCTCCGTGAACGATTCCAAGGTATTATTATCAGACCAAAGATCGACAGGAGGTGGGTAGATGGTGCGGGACGACTCGAAACGCTCGTTCACCGGGCCGCTGTTGGGCTTGAAGGTGATCGAAATCGGTTCGATCGGGCCGGGTCCGTTCTGCGCCATGCTCCTTGCCGATCTGGGCGCCGACGTGATTCGAGTGGATCGCGCCACGGGTTCGGGACTGGTGGGGCCGAATGCTGACTTCCGGACGGAATTGCTGCACCGCGGACGTCGCTCGCTCGCCGTCGACCTCAAGCATCCGGACGGCGCCGCGGTGGTGCTCTCTCTCGTAGCGGACGCAGACATCTTGATCGAGGGCTTCCGACCCGGGGTCGCTGAGCGACTCGGCATCGGACCGGACGACTGCGCCGCACGTAATCCCGGGCTGATCTACGGCCGCATGACCGGTTTCGGTCAGGACGGACCGCTCGCTCAGCACGTCGGCCACGACATCAATTACGTCGCGCTCAGTGGTGCCCTGTCGTTGATCGGACGCCACGGCCAACCGCCCACCCCGCCGCTCAGTCTGATCGGCGACTTCGGCGGCGGGGGAATGCTTCTCGCGATGGGCGTCCTGTCGGCGCTGTTCGAGAGGCAGCGCTCGGGACTCGGACAGGTGGTCGACGCCTCGATGGTCGAGGGGTCCGCACTCCTTGCGACACCCTTCTTCGGGTTCGCGCAGACGGGAACGTGGAACCCTGAACGCGGCACCAACATCGTCGACAGCGGTGCGCCCTACTATGACGCCTACGAGACCGCGGACGGTAAGTGGTTGGCCGTCGGGGCGATGGAACCGCATTTCTACGCCGACCTCGTTGCGCTGCTGGAGTTGCCCGGCGATCTTCCGGAGCAGAATGACCGCTCGCAGTGGCCGCAGATGAAGAAGATCTTCGCGGACGCCGTGCGCGGCCGCACGCTCGCAGACTGGCTCGAGGCGGGCGAGGGGCTCACACCCTGTATATCGCCTGTTCTCGAGGTCGACGAGGCGCCGTCGCACCCGCATCATGTCGCCCGAAAGGCATTCGTCGACGTCGACGGTCTCGTCCAACCGGCGCCGGCGCCGCGCTTCAGCCGCACCGCGGCCGCAGTAGATCGCCGTCCGCCGATGCCGGGCGAACATACCACCGAGATCCTGACCGACTGGGGGATCGACCCCGGCCGTGCCGCCGAGTGGCTGCGCTCGGGTGCTGTGCGCGAGGCCGCCGCGGAGACCTGACCTGCCGGACCATCGGCGTCCGGACCACCACCAAAAAACTTGCGGCGACCACCTGGGATCGCCGAACTGAGAAGGAGTGACCTCGTGACCGAGCCCACGACATGGGAGACGTTCACGCTCGACCGGCCGGAACCCGGCATCGCCGTCGTGACGTTGAATCGCCCCGAACGAATGAACTCGATGACGAACACCATGTTCGTCGAACTCGAGAGGGTTGCGCTGCAACTGGATCACGAACACGACCTCCGCGTCGTGATCCTCACCGGCGCAGGCAAGGCGTTCTGCGGCGGATTCGACCTCGACGACGCCGACGGTTTGTCGTCGATGACGCCGATGGGCATGCTGGACCAGCAGGAACTGGCCGCGCGGGCTCTCTCGGCGATCCGCAGCATCCGGGTCCCGGTGATCGCCGCAGTCAACGGTGCGGCCGCCGGTGGCGGGCTGTCCCTGTCCCTCGCCGCCGACATCCGGATCGGTTCGCCGGCGGCACGGTTCAACGCGGCGTTCGTGCGGATCGGACTGTCGGCCGGCGACCTGGGGGCGTCGTGGCACCTGCCCAAGCTCATCGGTCCGGCGCGCGCAGCGGAGTTCGCTTATACCGGCCGCTTCATCGAGGCCGTGGAGGCGGAGTCCCTCGGACTGCTCAACGCGGTCGTGCCCGCCGAGTCGCTGCTCGACGAGGCGCTCGCGATGGCCCGCCTGATCAGCGCGAATTCGCCTGCCGGAGTCCAGCTGTCGAAGCGTGCACTCCACGCGAACATGGAAGTGTCCTCGTATGCGGCGGCGCTCGAACTCGAGAACCGCGGGCAGGCGCTGCTCACTCGTGGCGACGACATGCCCGAGGCGCTGGCCGCGTTCAAAGAGAAGCGCAGCCCGAAGTTCACGGGAAGGTGAGCCAGATGACGCAGACCGAAGTGCGGGAGAATACGGCGGTGCTGAGTAACTACGAGCCGCCCCAGTTGGAGACCCTCACCCTCGAGGTGCTCGACGGCAAGATCGTCGTCCTCACGATCAATCGGCCCGAGCGGATGAACTCGATGGTCGTGAAGATGTTCGAGGAGTTCAACACCGTCGCATACGCCCTGCGCGACACGGACGCGCGGGCGCTGATCATCCGCGGTGCGGGCGATCGCGTGTTCTGCGCGGGTTTCGACCTGGACGAGATCAGTGTGATCACCGAAATGGGTGTGCGTGAGTTCCTCAGGTTCCAGGAGACCGCGACCGGTGGCCTGGCGGCGCTGCACCACTTGCCGTTCCCGGTGATCGCCGCGATTCACGGTGCGGCGTCCGGGGGCGGGCTGTCGCTCGCGCTCGCCTGCGACATCCGGCTCGTGGCGCCCACCGCGAAGTTCAATGCGGCGTTCGTCAAGGTCGGACTGTCCGTCGGAGAGCTCGGCACGTCGTGGCAGCTCACCCGGCTCGTCGGGCCCGGCCGGGCGGCGGAGATCGCCTACACCGCGCGTTTCGTCGGTGCGGAGGAAGCCGCCCGAATCGGATTGGCGAACCGGGTGGTGCCGAGCGAGGACCTGTTCGACGAGGCAGTCGCGGTGGCCGAGGCGATCGCATCGAACTCGCCGGGCGGCGTCCGGATGTCGAAGCGTGCGCTGCAACGGAACCAGGAAGTGACGTCGTATGCGGCGGCACTGGAGTTGGAGAACCGGGGGCAGGCGCTGCTCACCCGGTGCGCCGACATGCCGGAGGCGCTTGCGGCGTTCAAGGAGAAGCGGGCGCCGCGCTTCACCGGCCAATAGGAATCAACGAATGACGAGATGGATGGAGGCGAGCGCATGACCTGGGAATGGACTCCCGATACGCTCGGTGCGCTGGAGGCGTTTCTGCGCGAGCGCGGGATCACCGAGGGTCCGCTCACGACCGCGGGGATCGGTGACGGACATTCCAACCTGACGTTCCTCGTGTCCGACGGGGTCCGTCAGGTGATCGTCCGCCGCCCGCCGCCTCCGCCGATTCCACCGGGCGCCCACGACATGCTGCGGGAGGCCCGTCTCGTCGGCGGCCTCGCCGGCAGCGGCGTGCCGGTGGCGGACGTCCTCGCCGTCGGCCAGACCGGTGAGGTGCTCGACGTCCCGTTCTACGTGATGGACTACGTCGCCGGACCGGTGGTCACCACCGAGACCCCGTCCGCGCTGAGCGCGCCGGCAGACCGCCGCCGGATCGGGGAGGCGTTGATCGACACGCTCGCCGCACTGCACGCGGTGGACTGGCAGGCCGCCGGCCTGGGCGACCTGGGCCGCCCGGAAGGATTCAACGAACGTCACCTGCGCCGCATGGGCAGGCTGGTCGCGGCCGAGGACGGGACACCGCCGCCGGAGTTCGCGGACATCGACGCGTGGCTCGGCGCCAACGTGCCTGCCGAATCGGGTGCGGCGATCATCCACAACGATTACCGCATCGGCAACGTCATCCTTGCTCCCGACTCGCCGGGACGCATTGCCGCAGTGTTGGACTGGGAGCTCGCGACGATCGGCGACCCGCTGTTCGATCTCGGCTATTTCCTCGCGTCGTATCCCGTCGAGGGGGAGGAACGCACACCGACCGAGGACCTCGGTACGGCCGTCCTCGAGGACGGATACCCGCCCCGGGACGAACTGGCTCAGCGGTACGCGGCCGCCACCGGCGCCGACCTGTCGAACCTGAACTGGTACACGGCACTGGCCCTGTGGAAACTGGCGGTCCTGTACGAATACGGGCGGCGCCGCGCCGTCGCCGGCGTCGGCGACCAGTACTACCGCGACGAGGCACTGGTGCGCTCCTTCCTCGACGCCGCACACCGGACGGCGGGATTGAAGACCGTCTCCGCCTGAGTCACGGGCAACCGCGGACACCAGCCGACGGGAATCGCCCCCGGCCTTCGACGTCGAACAGAGTAATGATGAACCCGATTGGATTGGCCACGTGGTTGCGTCGGCGCGCCGAGCGCGACGGAGATCGGTCGGCGCTGACGTTCGCCGGTGAGACCCTGTCGTTCGCGACGCTACAGCGAGAGATCGAATCCTTCGCGGATGTGTTGTACGGGTGTGAGATCCGCTCCGGTGACCGTGTCGCCTACGTGGGCTTCAACCACAGCCGTTTCCTCGTGGCGCTCTTCGCGACGGCGCGACTGGGCGCGATCTTCGTGCCTCTCAACTTCCGGTTCACAGGAAGTGAACTTGCACAGAATATTCAGGACAGTGATGCTCGCCTGCTCATCGCTGACGACGCGCACACCGGCCCCGTCGACGAGGTGCGCACCGATCTCGGCGTGCGGCGCTATCTACGAACCGGCGAAAGTACTGACGGTTGGGATGGCGTCGACGACCTCCTGACCCTTCGTCACACCCATGTCGAGGAGGCCGCCGTCGATGCGGATTCGCCGGCCCTGATTCTGTACACCTCGGGAACGACGGGACGACCCAAAGGTGCCGTACTCACCCACCGAAATGTCTGGACCAGCAACGTCAACTGGATGCTGGCGGTGAACTACAACGCCGACGACGTCGCACTCACATCGGCGCCGCTCTTCCATTCCGGCGGAATGTGTGTCATGACTCTTCCGACACTCATGGCAGGGGGCCACGTCGTCGTCCACGAACATTTCGACGCCGGGTCGCTACTCGACGACATCGAGTGTTACCGGGTGACATCGCTGTTCATGGTCCCGGCCATGATGCTGTTCGCGAGCAAGCATGAGCGCTTCGACACCGCGGACTTGTCCAGCGTCCGAATCATCGTCGCGGGCGCGGCGCCCGTCCCGGAACCGATGCTGCGGTTGTATGGGGCACGCGGGATTCCCGTGAGTCAATGTTGGGGTCTGACCGAGGCCGCCACAGGGGCGACCTTCCTGGGGACGGACCGCGCCCTGGAGAAACTCGGCTCATGTGGCACCGCCGGCATGCTCAACGAGGTGCGGTTGATCGACTTCGAGGGAAACGTTCTCACCACGCCTGGTGTTCACGGCGAACTGTGCGTGCGCGGCGACACAGTGTCCCCGGGCTACTGGAACCTGCCCGAGGCCACGGCCGCGGCGCTGGGTACAGATGGTTGGTTCCGTACCGGTGACGTGGCCTATCAGGATGAGGACGGCTACTACTACATCGCGGACCGACTCAAGGACATGATCATCAGCGGTGGCGAGAACGTGTACCCCGCCGAAGTCGAGAGCGTGCTGTACGGCCACCCGGCCGTCGCCGACGTTGCGGTGGTTGGTGCCCCCGACGATCGCTGGGGAGAACGTGTGGTGGCGGTGGTGGTGCTCGTACAGGGAACGCATCTCGACCTGGAGGAACTCCGGGCCTTCGCCGGCGCCGAACTGGCCCGGTACAAGCTTCCTCTCGAATTGCGCGTCGTCGACGTCTTGCCGCGCAACACGACCGGAAAGGTGCTCAAGCACGAATTGCGTGCGATGTCCGGTGCCGGTCACTGACCGTCATCGGTCCGGATCACACGCGATGACACGTGACCGTCGCTGTGGTGCAGGTCTTTCCGGCTTGATTGCGCGCGGCGACCTGGACGACGGCGAAGCTGCGGCCACGGTAGATCACCCGGGGAGCGAAGGTGAGTGGCTCGGTGCCCGGGCAGGGGCGCACGAACGCCATGGCGATCGAGGTCGTCTGGAACTCCGCCTCCGGTGTTACCGCGGAGTTGCCGGCGATCTCGGAGGCGCACAGGAGTATGCCGCCGTGGACGTTGCCGAGCGGATTGCAGTGCGATTCCGCGGCTTCCAGTTCCAGCCCTGCGGCGGCGTTGCCCCGTCGGTGGTGGGCGCCGAGCAGTTCGATGATCGAGGATGCGCCCGATCCGACGGGAGGCCAGTCCTCGGGAGCGGATGCCGCCGGCATCTCCGCGGCGACGAACCGGAGCCGGGCGCTGGCGATGGCCACTGCCCGCCCGGACTCGTCGACGACCCGGCCGGTTGCAAGGCCGCCATCCGCGTCGGACGTGACGACTCGGCTCTCCGCATGGAGGATCGAACCGTCGAGCGCCGGGTTTCGTGAGAAGTCGAGGTGAAGTTCCGTCGTGACGGCCCAATGTCCGGCCGGGGCGCGGGCGGCGATCGGGTACCCCGAGACGTCGTCCATCAGGACGCCGAGAGCGCCGCGGCACGGAAGGCCGCGTTCGTCGGACATCCACGGTCCCGTCTGCATCTGAGACTTGCCACGCGTGGCGTCGCCGATCACGGGAGCCACACGGAACAGTGCTTCGGCACCCGCCGAGATGAACGGAAGTGCCTGGAGATTGTCGGTTGTCATGTCTCTCTCGGCGGATACGGCGCGGACTACGGGCGCACATGAGAAGGGCCTGCCGGCCGGGACTTGTCGTCACCGACTGGCAGGCCCGGTCTGTGAGGGGTCAGACTCCGCGCTGCGACTTCGCGGCTTCGCTGGCGGCCTTGCTCTTCTCCCGGGCGGTGGCCCAGTCCTCGTTGCTCATCGATGTCAGGCCGGCGAAAGTGCCGGGGCCGGCGAGCATCTGGCCGCCATCCATGGCGATGGTCTGGCCGGTGAGGTAGTCGCAGGCGTCCGACAGCAGGAAGATGGTGAGGTTGGCGAGTTCCTCCATCGTGCCCATCCGGCCCATCGGCACCTGGTCGGCCTGGGTCGCGCCGACTGCACTCTTTTCGGTCGGGTTGAGCATCTCCCACGCGTAGTCGGTCGGGATCGGTCCCGGGGCGAGCGCGTTGAGGCGGATGCCGTAACGCGCCCATTCGACGGCGAGCGACATCGTCATCGAGTGCACCGCAGCTTTCGCCATCGCGGACGGGACGACGAACGCGGATCCGCTCCAGACCCAGGTAGTGAGCGTCGACAGGACGACGCCCTTGGTCCCGCCTTCGATCCAGCGACGGCCCGCGGCGTGGGTGGTGTTGAACGACCCGTTCATCACCGTGGAGGTGACGGCTTCGAAGGCACGCGGGCTGAGCGATTCGGTGGGGGCGATGAAGTTCGCGGCGGCGTTGTTGATCACGCCGGTGAGCGGACCGTGGAGCGTCCAGATCTCGTCCATCGCGGCCGACACGAGATCTGCTTTGCGCACGTCGACGGTCTGCCAGTGGACCGAACCCGGCCGGGACACGGACGCCTCCGCCGCGGCTTCCTCGAGTACGGCGGGACGGCGGCCCCACAGGTGGACTTCGGCGCCGTGGTCCACGAGGTGGCGCGCGACGCCGCGGCCGAGTCCGGTGCCCCCGCCGGTGATGAGGACGCGCTTGCCCGCGAGGGCGTCGGAGGTGAAGGGAGAGGTGGTCATGCGATGGTCCTTACGATGGGGAACGAGGGCTACAGGCCCAGGCTCTTGCTGATGATCTCGCGCTGAATCTCGTTGGTGCCGCCGTAGATCGGTGGTGCCAGAGAACGGCGAACCTGCTCCTCCATGCCGTACTCGCGGGTGTAGCCGTAGCCGCCCATCATCTGCATCGCCTCGAGTGCGGTCTTCTTCGCGATCTCGGTACATCTCAGCTTGGCCATCGAGCCCTCACGGTTGAGGTTGTCTTCCTCGCCGGCATCGATCCGCTCGGCGACCTCGTACACGAAGGACTTCGCGAAGGCGATGTCGGTCGCGAGGTCCGCGATCCGGTGCCGGATGGCCTGGAAGCTGCTGATCTTCTGGCCGAACTGTTCACGCTCGGTGACGAACGCGATCAGGTCGTCGAGCGAACGTTGGGCGCCGCCCAGTGCCATCGTCGCGATGATGAGGCGTTCGACGCTCAGTCCGCGCATGAGGTGGCGCCACGCCTGGTTCGGTGTGCCGACGACCGCGCTCGCCGGGACCGCGACGTCGGTGAAGTACAGGTCGTTGCAGGTCCGGGCCTCCATGGTCTTGATCTCGTGAATCTCGAGCCCCGGCGCATCGGCCGGCACCATGAACAGGGTCAGGCCCTGGTGCTTGTTGCCGGTCGTGTCGGTCCGGGCCAGGAGGAGGATGTGCTCGGCGATGTGGGCCGCGGAGATCCACGTCTTCTGCCCGTTGATCACGTAGTGGTCGTCGACCAGTTCCGCCTTGATCCGGACGCCCCCGAGATCGGAGCCGGCGCCGGGCTCGCTGAGGGCGATCGCCTCGAGCTTGCCCGCCGCCATGTTGCCGACGATGGTGCGTTTCTGCTCCTCGGTGCCGTAGCGAAGATAAGTCTGCGCGGCGGTGAGACCGGTGGAGTAGGCGATGATAGGTGCGAGGCCGCGGGCGGATTCCTCGAGGAAAATGCATTCCTCGACCATTCCGGCGCCGCCACCGCCGTACTCCTCCGGCAGCGAGACGGCGAGCCAGCCGAGGCCGGCGAACTTGTCGAGGATGAGGGGGCTGTTCGCCAGGGTGCCGCCCTCGGTCAGCAGGTCGCGTTGCTGGAGGGTCTTGCATTCGGCGGCGCAGAACTCGCGGACGGCGACCGCGAACTCTCGTTGCTCTCTAGTGAAACGCATAGCGGCGGATGCTCTCTCGCGTGAGGGGTGGGCTTCGGTCGACGCGGCGGGCGGGAGGCGAGGCGCGTACGCCCCGCCTCCCCGATCCGTCAGGCCCCGCGGAACTTGGAGAAGTCGGGCTTGCGCTTCTCGTTGAACGCGCTGATTCCCTCGATGGCCTCGGCGGACTCACCGAACAGCTTGAGCGTGGAGTACGCCATGTTGCCCTGTGCGATGAAGTGCTCGGTGTCGGCGTTGAGTGACTGCTTGAGCACCTTCAGCGACGTCGGCGACAGCTGCAGGATCTCGTCTGCCCACGCCCGAACCTCGGCCCGCAACTGGTCACCGGGCACCACCTTGTTGACCAATCCCCAGTCGAGAGCCTGCTCGGCGCTGTAGCGGCGGCACAGGAACCAGATCTCACGCGCCCGCTTCTCGCCGATGGCCCGCGCCAGGTAGCCGGTGCCGAGGCCGGCGTCGAACGATCCCACGCGCGGCCCGTTCTGCCCGAAAATCGCGTGCTCGGCGGCGATGGACAGATCGCACAGCAGGTGCAGCACGTGCCCGCCACCGACCGCGACACCGTTGACCGCGGCGATCACGGGCTTGGGCACGTCGCGGATCACACGGTGCAGAGCCTCGACCTCGAACAGGCCGCTGTCGGACGGGCCGTAGTCGCCGGTCTCCATCCGCTGCTTCTGGTCGCCACCCGAGCAGAACGCCTTCTCCCCGGCGCCGGTGAGCGCGATCGCCCCGACCTCGGAGCTGCCCCACGCCTTCTTGAACGACTTCACCAACTCGTCGACCGTCCGCGCGCGGAACGCGTTGTACCGCTCGGGCCGGTTGATCGTGATCCAGGCGAGTCCGTCCTCGACCTCGTACGTCACATCCGTGAAGTCACTCATCGACCTGTTGGTCCTTTCATGCTGCCCGCGGAGCGTGAGCCACCCGCGAAGTTGTTTTGGTCTTACCTTATGACGAACGTAGCGCTGATAACGAGCGTTTTCAAGAGCGACGGTGAAGAACGCTGTGACCTGCAGTGATATCGGAGCGAAGGTCTGCAGTATTCGTCCGAGGCCTGGTCGTCGCGTCCCCATCCTCTGCACAGCAGAACCTTCTGTACGTGTGTGCCCGGTCACATTAGTGTTCGGGTCGTCGAGGTGACGACCACCCGACTCGCAAGCCCCAATCTCCCGGAGAGCCGTGCTGTAGCGCTCCGGTCACGGCGTGACCCGCCAAGAGCGTGATGAGGAAATCATGAGTGCAACCATCCAACGGGATCGGCAGATACCCGGACTGATCGCAGACTCCGATCGAGACGAGCCCACGCCGGACGTCATCGAGGGGATTCGCGCGCGGTTCCCCACCGAAACCGAATACGACCGGATGCTGACCCGCAAGATGGAGCGGCGGGCGGGCCAGGGTTATCGCAGCTTCGATCTGGACCTTCTCACCGCGGCGCTCGAGAACATGCTGAGGGACGTACTGTCGTCTTCGCGGTTCGAGGTCCGAAACGCGCGGTGGCTGACAGGTGGGGCGTCGAAGATTCAGATGGGTTTCACGCTGCGCTACGACGACTCCGTAGCCGGTGAGGTGACCGAGGATCTGGTCCTGCGGATGGAGCCGCCCGAGTCCCTGAACGCCACCAGCCGGATGCGGGAATTCGAGGTGATCAACGCCCTCGCCGGAACGGTGCCCGTGCCGACGGTCCGGTGGGTCGACGAGGACGGCAGGTGGTTCCCGGAGCCGGCGCTCGTCTATACGTGGGTGCACGGATCCGCGAAGCCCAGCCGCGCCCAGAGCCGGATCGCCGGCATCGGGATCAACTTCGGTCCCGAACTCCGAGAAGTCCTGGCGCCGCAGTTCGTCGATCTCCTGGCACGCATTCACACGCTCGACGTGACGGCGGCAAAGCTGGATCACTACGAGAAGCCCGCCGTAGCCGGTACCGAGAGCGCACTGTGGCAGTTGAATCGGGCGAGGCGGGTGTGGGAGGAGGACCGTGGCGAAGACTTTCCGCTGCTCGATGTGGCGGCGGGTTGGCTGGAGGACAACCTGCCTGTTCTCGACCGTGTTAGTCTCGTCCACGGCGACTACCGGGGCGGAAATTTCCTGTTCGACGAGGACACCGGATCCATCACGGCCATTCTCGACTGGGAGCGCAGCTTCCTCGGCGACCGCCACCGCGACCTGGCATGGGCGACGCTGTACCCGTTCGGCCATCCGTCGGAGGACGGTTCCGCATTCCTCGCGACCGGACTGCTGCCGACCGCCGTCTTCTTCGAGATGTACGAGCAGGCGTCCGGCCTGACCGTCGATCCGGAGAAACTGACGTTCTACCGGATTCTGAACGAATACCAGTCCGTCGTCACCGCGCTGGGCTCGGCCTACCGCGTCTCGAAGCTGGGGAAGACCCACCAGGACGTTCTGCTGACGGGACTCGAGGCGACCGGATATCTGATGGCCCATCAACTCGGCCAGGATCTCGAGGAGGTTCTGTAATGGTGAACAAATCCGCGAACACGTTCGACGCTRCCGCCCGCTCCCTCCGCATGACGGTGACACCGGCGCTGGGCGAATCGAACTCGCTGGCCGCAGAGCAGGTGAGGGTCATCGCCGGTGTCCTCGACTTCTACCGCGACCGCGCACACCACGAGTATCCGCGGAAGCAGTACGAGTTCCGAACGTATCTCGCTCTCGCTGAACGGCTCAGCGACCACGAGAAGGTCGATCACGCTGCCCGGTCACTGCTCGCGGACGCACTCGAGAATGCGCGCCGCACCGATCTGCTCGCCGTTCCGGAGTACGGACAACTCGACCGGGCCACGGACGAGTTGACGCGTGCGATTGCCGGGATCGTCCGATCGGCGCGCACCACCGACCCGGACACGGGCGCCGAGGTCAGCCGCATCGTGCTCCAACACTCACGACCACTCGTCGAGTTGCAGCGGTCGTGGTTCCTCCCTCAGGGTGTCGATCCGGACCCGCATACGGTCCCGCCGCTCCGCTCTCTGCTCGGAGCCCAGACCGCCACCCGCGCGCACTAGCCAACGCACCGTCTGCCTCATGGATCAGGAGAAAACATGTCATCCGAGGTGATCACCACCGCCCCCTACCGTACGGTCTCGACAGCCGTGCGTCGGCGCGCGATCTCCGCCGCCAGTTTCGGAACCTTTGTCGAGTACTACGATTTCGTCATCTACGGCTACGTGGCGACGTACATCGCGCAAGCCTTCTTTCCCACCGGAAACTCGTTCGTCAGCCTGTTGCTGACCTTCGGTGCCTTTGCCGCCAGCTTCATGGCGCGCCCCCTCGGTGCGGTGATCTTCGCGCCGCTGGGTGACCGGTACGGCAGGCGAACGGTCCTCTCCGTCGTCATCACCCTGATGACGCTCGCCACGGCGGGCATCGGAGTGCTGCCCACGTACTACCAGATCGGTCTTGCCGCACCGGTTCTCCTGACGGTGCTGCGTCTCGTGCAGGGAGTCTCCGCGGGAGGCGAGTACGGCGGGGCGACGTCGCTCATCGCGGAGTTCGCGCCACCGGCCCGGCGGGGCTTCTTCGTCGGATTCATCTCGCTGACCGTCGGCGGCGCGATGCTGTTCGGATCGGGAACGGCGATGTTGCTGACCCGCACCCTGTCGCCCGAGTCGATGTCGTCGTGGGGTTGGCGGTTGCCGCTGCTGCTGTCGCTGCCACTGGGGCTGATCGGCCTGTACATCCGTTACAGGCTCGAGGAGACCCCGGCGTTCACCGCCCTCTCCCGGGAGGGGCGGGTGCAGAAGTCACCGCTGCTCACGACGCTGCGACGGGACTACCGTTCGGTTCTCATCGGTATCGGCATCGCGGCGACCAACTCGTGCATGATGGCGTTGTACTTCATCTACATGCCGTCCGCGCTGAAGCAGTTCACTGACTTCTCCGCCGCTGATGCACAGTTGATCACGTTCGTCGGTCTGGTGGCGTATTGCGCTGCGGTGCTGCCCTTTGCCCGGCTGTCCGACCGAGTGGGGCGGATCCCGCAGCTGCTCGTCTCGTCGGCCACGTTGATCGTGCTGATCTACCCGTCCCTCGTGATGCTGTCGAGCGGGGTGCTGCCACTCGCGGTCGCCGCGATGGTGGTCGTCACGCCCGTCGTCGCGGCGAACATCGCGGCGGTGACACCCTTGCTGTCCGAGATGTTCGAGACCGACACCCGGTACACGGGTTTGTCTCTCGGGTGGCAGATGTCGACAACTCTCTTCGCCGGCCCCACCCCCATCATCCTGGCGGCACTCGCCGGACTCGGCGGCTCGACCGTCCCGGCCTTCTATGCGATGGCCGTCGTGGCACT
>NZ_JBFUHV010000021.1:0-96931 GCF_056402215.1 Rhodococcus sp. P4_B6
CCGCAACCGCGGCCCCTGCCCGGCCAGCTCCCGCCGGTACCCCCACGTGCCGGACACGCCACCGGCGACCAGGCCGATCGCGTTCGACATCGTCGCGGTCACCGGAGGGAACCCGAAAGCCACCAGGGTGGGGAAGGTGATGAGCGTGCCGCTGCCGACGATGGCGTTGATCGCGCCCGCGCCGACGCCGGCTACCAGGATCGCGATGACTTCGAGTGGTGTCACCGAGGCGACGTTACAAGGGCCTCGGACGGCCCGGCAGCCGGGTCACGCGGCGGTGGCGATACGCGACTGCTCGTCTCATCCAACCGCATCTCCGACCACTTGTCAGCACTTCTGCGCACGGTGATTCTTGCGTCCGCTCGACGCCATTTCCCCTGTGTTGCAGGGAAATACCCCGTGTTGACGACGTCCGGGAATGCAGCTAGTGTTCGCTTCAACCATCCAGAGCGACCGAGAGACCTGGCTCGTTGACGTCGCAGCAACCCTTCCGAATTTTTCGGGTGCGGGTGCTACCGCCGGGATCGATGGAAGGCAGCACATGAACTACCCCGCGCGCCCTGCGTGGCGCAGACGGCACATCGACCTGTGCCGTACCACCTCCTGCCACTGTTGACGAGGTCTCACCGCACGCTCACCGGGTAAAACGCCAGGTGAGCGCCTGACGCGCGCCCGCATCCCGCGGAAGACGCGCCCTCTTCCCCGTCCCGTCTCCAGGTGAAAGGCCGCCTCAGTGATGTCTGTTCCCAGTGGTGAGCGAGCGTGAGCGCCCCCGTCCGGGCGCGTTCGGCCGCGCCCCTTGATTCCGAACCGTCCGGCAATGGTGACCGGCCCGCGGACGCCGCGCTGGAGGTCGCACGGCGGTGGCACCCGTGGCGGTGGGTGGTCAGCGCCGCCGTGCTGGTGCTGCTCGCCCAGTTCGTCCACGGCCTCGCCACCAACCCGGGGTGGGACTGGGCGACGTTCGGCAAGTACTTCACCGCCGGCTCCGTGCTGCAGGCCCTGTGGATGACGGTGAAGCTGACCCTCTGGGGGACGGTCCTCGGATTCGCGCTCGGTGTGGTGCTGGCGGTCAGCCGCCTGTCGCACAACCCGGTGCTGCAGGTGATCGCCTGGGTCTACATCTGGGCGTTCCGGTCGATCCCGCTGATCGTGCAACTCCTGTTCTGGTTCAACATCACGTACCTGTATCAGACTCTGTCGCTGGGAATTCCGTTCGGACCGGGCTTCTTCACGTTCGAGGTCAACGGCGTCATCAGCGGCTTCACCGCCGCCGTCATCGGTCTGGCCCTGCACCAGGCCGCGTACTCCGCCGAGATCATCCGTTCCGGCATCATCTCGGTGGACCACGGGCAAATCGAGGCGGCGCAGTCGCTGGGTATTCCGCGTCGTCGCCAGTTCTTCAAGATCGTTCTGCCGCAGGCGATGCGCGGCATCCTGCCGAACGCCGCGAACGAGGTGATCAGCCTGTTCAAGGGCACGTCGATCGTGTCGACGATGGCGATCGCGGAACTGTTCTACCAGGTTCAGGTGATCTTCGGCCGCAACGGTCGCGTCGTGCCCCTGCTGATGGTCGCGACGATCTGGTACATCATCCTGACCACGCTGTTGTCGGTCGGCCAGTACTACGTCGAGCGGCACTACGCCCGCGGATCGGCTCGGGCACTGCCCCCGACTCCGTGGCAGAAGGTCACCCGGAAATTCGCCGAGATCCGCGACGCCGGCGTCTCCGTACCGAGAGGGGCCACGAAATGACGACCGACACCCAGCAGGCAGAGTTCGCGGTGGAGGTTCGCGGAGTCCACAAGTCCTTCGGCGCACTCGAAGTCCTCCAGGGTGTGGACCTGCTGGTCCGCAAGGGCGAGGTGACGGTGATCCTGGGCCCGTCGGGTTCCGGCAAGTCCACGCTGCTCCGCACGCTCAACCACCTGGAGAAGGTCGACCGGGGCACCATCCGGATCGACGGCGACCTCATCGGCTACCGGCGCAAGGGCAACAAACTCCACGAACTGCGGGAACGCGACATCCTGAAGCAGCGGTCCCGGATCGGATTCGTGTTCCAGAACTTCAACCTGTTCCCCCACCTCACGGTGCTGGAGAACGTGGTCGAGGCACCGGTGTCGGCGCAGGGCCGTGACCGGGCCGAGGTCGAGGCCGAGGCGATCGCCCTCCTCGAACGGGTCGGCGTGGGTGACAAGGCCCACGAGTACCCGCGGCAACTGTCCGGCGGCCAGCAGCAGCGGGTCGCGATCGCCCGGGCCCTCGCACTGCGCCCTGCGGTGATCCTGTTCGACGAGCCCACGTCGGCGCTCGACCCGGAACTGGTCGGCGAGGTTCTCGCCGTCATCAAGCAACTGGCACGCGACGGCGCCACCCTCGTCATCGTCACCCACGAGGTGGGTTTCGCGCGGGAGGTCGCCGACACGGCCGTCTTCATGGACGCCGGAGTCGTCGTGGAGCAGGGCCCGCCCGCGCAGGTCATCGACGACCCACAGCACGACCGCACCAAAGCTTTTCTCTCCCGAGTTCTCTGACCTCCACACCCCGGTGTGGATCCCCGAAAGGCACACATGTCCACCGCACGGTTCCGTAAGAAGATTCTGGCCTCGGCTCTCACCACCGTCGCGCTCCTCGCCGCCGCGTGCGGGGGCGGCGACGTCGAGGACGAGGGATCGGGGCCCACCTCGGCCGCCGGCTACAACCTCACCGCCGATCAGAATCGCATCACCACCGACGAGGTCGAGTCGATCGCCGCGAAGGTTCCCCAGCAGATCCGCGACCGCGGCACGCTCGTCGTCACGGGCAGTGCCGGTTCCGCCCCGCCGCTGCGCTTCTACGCCGACGACGACAAGACGCTGATCGGCTCGGAAACCGACTTCGCATACCTGATCGGCGACGTCCTCGGCCTGAAGGTCGATCTCCAGGCCGCGGACTGGGCGCAGAACTTCGTCCGGATCGACTCGGGGGAGGCCGACGCCTTCATCTCCAACGTCACCGTCACCGAGGAGCGGAAGGAGAAGTACGACTTCTCGACATACCGCCTCGACACGGTCGCGTTCGAGACGAAGAAGGACAGCGGCATCCAGATCAAGGAACCCAAGGACGTCGCGGGCCTGAAGATCGCGGTCTCCTCCGGCACCAATCAGGAAGCGCTGCTGGTGAAGTGGAGCGAGCAGAACGTGGCGGCCGGTCTCGAACCCACCGACATCACCTACTACCAGAACGCCACCGACTACTACCTGCCGCTCGCGTCGGGGCGGATCGACGCCTACTTCGGCCCCAACCCCTCCTCGTCGTTCCACGTGGCGCAGGCCGGGGAGACCGAGATCGCCGGAACGTTCTCGGGCGCCGGCGACGCACTCCAGGGTGAGATCGCCGTGCTCACCAAGAAGGACAACGGGCTGATTACCGCCGTCAACGAGGCCATCAACCATGTCATCGAGAACGGCACGTACGCACAGGTTCTCGACCGCTGGAACATCGCGAACGAGGCCGTGAACACGTCGGTCGTCAACCCGCCCGGGCTCCCGAAGACCAGCTGACAGGAGGAACAGTGAGCGAGAGGACCGACCCCGTGCAGACCGTGTTCGTCGATCAGACCGATCCACTGGCCGCGCCGCTGCTCGAAGAACTGGCGACCGAATACAGCACTCGGTACGGGCGGTCCCGCGACCAGATGTACGAGGATCTCAGCACGTATCCGGCGGAAGAGTTCGCCGCGCCGGGGGGCGCGCTGCTCGTCGTGGTCGAGGACGGGATGTCGGTGGCGGGCGGGGCCTTCCGCCGCTACGACGACACGACCGCGGAACTCAAGCGGATCTGGACCTCGTCCTCGCACCGCAGGCGCGGACTCGGGCGCATCGTGCTGCGGGAACTCGAGGCCGAGATCGTCCGGGCCGGCTACTCGCGCATCTTCCTCACCACCGGGCCGCGGCAACCCGAGGCGGTGGCCCTGTACCTGGCCGCGGGGTACACGGCGCTGTTCGACCGCTCCCTCCCACCGCAGGAAATCGGGGTCCACGGATTCGAGAAGCTCCTGCACACCGCCCTGCCTTCCGACTGCGCCGCAAAGGAGTACGAGTCCGTATGAAGTTTCTGCTGATGAGCCTGATCACTCACCACCCGGATCCGGTGACCGGGGAGAAGATCGGCACCGCGGCCAGGCTGCGGGAGGTCGTGGAATCGGCCGTCCTCGCCGAGCAACTGGGGTACGACGGTTTCGCGGTGGGCGAGCGCCACGAACACCCCTTCCTGTCCTCGTCGCCGCCCGTGGTGCTCAGCGCCATCGCGGCGCGGACCACCACCCTGCAGTTGTGGACCGCGGTGACCACGCTGAGCCTGCTCGACCCGGTCCGTGCGTTCGAGGACTACTCGACGCTCGACAACCTGTCGGGTGGCCGGCTGCAGCTCATCATCGGCAAGGGAAACGGCACCGCGCAGGCACAGCTGTTCCACGTCACGCCGGACGACCAGTGGGACCGCAACCGAGAAGGGTACGAGCTGTTCCGGAAGTTGTGGGAGAGCGAGGACGTCACCTGGGAGGGCACGTTCCGGCCGTCGCTCGAGCACGCCGTCGCGCTGCCCCGCCCGTTGCAGCGGCGGATCCGGATCTGGCACGGCAGCGCGACGAGCAAGGAATCGGTGGATCTCGCCGCCCGCTACGGAGATCCGATCTTCTCCGCGAACGTGACGTATCCCATCGACTCCTACGCCGAACTCGTCCGGCACTACCGCGAACGGTGGACCCATTACGGTCACGATCCCGCCGACGCCCTCGTCGGCGCCGGGACCGCCGGGTTCTACGTCACACCGAACTCGCAGGACGCGCTCGACGTGTGGCGGCCGATTCACGCCGCCCGGCTCGACTTCGCCCGCAGGGCAGGACTTCCCGTGGTATTCGAGACCCTCGAGGACTTCGTCGAACGCAGCTCCGCGCTGATCGGCAGCCCGCAGCAGGTGATCGACAAGGTGCAGCGCTACCACGAGCAGTTCGGCCACGAGGTGATCCACCTGAGCGCCGACCGCGTCGGCAGCGACAAACAGCACCGCGAGAGCCTCGAGCTGTTCCAGGCCGAGGTGGCGCCCGTGTTGCGCGAGACCATTCCGAGCCGCCCCCTCGCGGCCGACACAGAGGAGGAACGGCCATGAGCCTGCATCTGGGCATCGAACTCGACGGCGAGGGAACGCATCCCGAGGCCTGGCGGCGCGCCGCGCACACACCCGACCGGTTGCTGACCGGGCGAACGGTGGCGGACCGGGTCGCTGCGGCGGAGAACGCCGGTTTCACATTCGCCTCCTTCGACGATTCGCTGCTGCCGCCCGGCGCCGTCGGGGGACCCGTCGGCCGGATCGACGCCGTGAACCGCGCCGCGTTCGTGGCCGCGACCACCAGCACGATCGGTCTCGTACCGGTGGTCGGCACCACCTACGCCGAACCGTTTCACACGTCCTCCCAGCTCGCGACACTCGACTACGCGTCGCGGGGCCGCGGCGGCTGGATCGCCGCACGCGACACCGACCCGCGGGTCGCGGGCGCACTGGGCCGGACCGAGATCACCGCACCCGCCGACCTCGCGCGGGAGGAGCGGGACGCGATCGCCGTGGTCCGGAACCTGTGGGATTCCTGGGAGGACGACGCGGTGATCCGCGACTACGCCACCGGCCGTTTCGTCGACCGCGACCGGCTGCACTACATCGACTTCCGGGGCGAGACGTACTCGGTGAAGGGTCCGGCGATCGTGCCGCGGCCGCCGCAGGGGCAACTGGTGGTGTTCGGACTCGACGGGCAGACCGATCCGACCCAGGTCGACGTGGTGCTGGTGTCCGGGACGACGCCCGGTGACATCGCCGACGCCGCCGCGCGGGCGAAGGACCGCGGGGCGGCGCTGGTGTTCGCCGAACTCGACGTGGCGCTGGGCGCAGCCACTCCCGCCCCGTCGAGTGAGCGGCTGTCGTTCGCCGGCGAGGCCACCGGACTGGTGGAACTGCTGCGCGCACTGGATTCGCAGGTCGACGGTGTGCGCCTGCATCCCGCCGTGGTCGACGAGGACCTCCCGGTGCTGGCGCGGTACGTGATCCCGGCACTCCTGCGCGCCGGTGCCGCCCACCGTCCCGTTCCCGGTTCGACTCTGCGCAGCACGCTCGGACTCGACCGCCCCGCCAACCGATTCCGGGCCGAGCGCCTCGCAGAATCCTCTCGCTGAAAGGTTGTGGAGATCATGACCGACGACTCATACGCCCGGCCCGAAGCCCAGGTGCATTTCGGGGTCTTCTTCCAGGGCGTCAACCACACGACGATCTGGTCGGATCCGACGAGCGGATCGCAGATCGACTTCGAAACGTTCCGTCGGGTGGCACAGACCGCCGAGCGGGGCCTGTTCGACGCCTTCTTCCTGGGTGAGGGTCTACGCCTGCGGGAACAGGAAGGCAAGATCCTCGATCTCGACATCGTGGGCAGGCCGGATGCGATCACCCAGCTCTCGGCGCTGGCCGGCATCACCCGGCACATCGGGCTGGTGGCCACCCAGAACACCACCTACAACGAACCGGCCGACCTCGCCCGGCGACTGTCCGGGCTGGACCTGCTGTCCGGCGGACGCGCCGGCTGGAACGCCGTCACCACGGACAACGCGTGGACCGGTGAGAACTTCCGGCGCGGCGGCTTCCTCGATCACGCCGACCGGTACGAGCGGGCCGGGCAGTTCCTGGGCACCGCGCGGGCGATCTGGGACGCRTGGGCCGACGGCGCCGTCGCGACGAGCACCGAAGCGCCGTCCTGGGCCACCGCGGGCAGTGTGCAGGACGTGTCGCGGCGCACGTCGCAGTTCGACGTCACGATCACCCCCACCCTGCCGCGCAGCGCCCAGGGCCATCCCGTCATCTTCCAGGCCGGCGACTCACCGGCAGGCAGGGACTTCGCGGCCACGCACGCCGACGTGATCTTCTCCCGCCACGGAACCCATTTCGACGAGGCGCTCGGCTTCGCCGAGGACATCCGGGCGAGACTGCGCCGCGCGGGGCGCCCCGAGGACGACGTCAAGATTTTGCCGGGCACCCAGATCGTGCTCGCGGAGAACGCGTCCGAGGTGGAGGACAAGGTCCGCTGGGTCCGCGAAGGCCAGTACACCGGGCAGACGGCGCTGTCGCTGGTCGGTCAGGTGTGGGGCCGCGATCTGTCCGATCGCGACCCGGACGGTCCACTGCCCGAATTCGATCCGGTGCCCGCACCGATCTCCGTCACCCGCGGGGCCGCCCGCGACGGCAAGGACCCGCTCGCCATCGCCCGCGAGTGGCGCGCCCTGGCGGAGGCGCAGAACCTGTCGCTGCGGCAGGTCGCGATCGCGACCACTCAGCGGTCCGGTTTCGCGGGCACCCCCGGGCAGGTCGCCGACGAACTCACCCGGTGGGTTCGCAGCGGGGCGACCGACGGATTCAACATCTCGCCGTACCTGGTGCCCACCGGACTCGACGAGATCGTCGACCTGCTCGTGCCCGAACTGCAGGAGCGCGGCTCGTACCGAACGGAATACGAAGGCGCGACCCTGCGTGAGCATCTCGGTCTCCGCCCGCCGCTGTCGCGACGGGAACTCCCGCCCCGGCAGGCAGTCGGGTAGCGGGGGCCGTGTGGCGCGGCGACCGGCGATCTCTTACACTCGGTAACGACCATCCAGAGCGACCGAGAGACCTGGCTCGTTGACGTCGCAGCAACCCCCCCGCCCCGCGGGTGCGGGTGCTACCGCCGGGATCGATGGAGGAACCATGTTGACCGAAGGCTTCGTGAGCGCCTGGGGGCGTCTGCACGTCGATCTCTGCCGGTTGTCCACCTCCATCTGTCACAGCTGATCTGACACCCCGGCAGACATCCGGGGTTCTTGCTCTACACACCGCATCCGCGTCGGATCCGGTGTCCCTCACCTTTCTGTGCGCGTGAGCGCTGCCCACTCGACGGGTAGCGCGCACGGCACTTCTTCGAGATCACGGAGTTCTCGGTGCCATCAGTGCCTTTGTCCTCGTCCCACCGCGGCCGCATCGCGGCAGGTATCGGCGCCGCCGCCGTGCTGGCCACGGCGCTCACCGCCTGCGGTGGCGGCTCCAGCAGTTCCTCCGCGGACGCGGGCCCGCCCCAGCCCGGCGGCACCCTCCGCTACGGCCTGTCCCAGGCACCCACGTGCGCCGACCCCGCGCAGTCGGGCACCAACCAGACGATCTACGTGGCCCGGCAGGTGGTGGACTCGCTCACCGACCAGGACCCGGAGACGGGCGAACTGAAGCCGTGGCTGGCCGAGAGCTGGGACACCGACGCCGACGCGTCCTCCTTCACGTTCCATCTGAAGGAGGGGGTGACGTTCAGTGACGGAACGCCTTTCACCGCGGAGTCGGTGAAGAAGAACCTCGACGCCATCGTGAACACCCTCACCGGGGCCAAGGCCGCACTGGGTGCCAGCTACCTCACCGGGTACACGGGCACCACCGTGATCGACCCGCAGACCGCGCAGGTCGACTTCGCCGCACCCAACGCGCAGTTCCTCCAGGCGTCGTCCACCCCGCAGCTCGGCATCCTGTCCGACGCGTCCGTCGCGAAGTCCGCCGAAGAGCGGTGCACCGGCAACATCTCGGGCACCGGGCCGTTCACGTACGCCGACTACCAGCAGGACAAGTCGGTCACCCTCGCCAAGCGCGCCGGATACAACTGGGGTTCCGACGTGTTCGCCCACGACGGCGAGGCCTACCTCGACACCATCGAGTTCACCGTCGTCCCCGAATCCGGTGTCCGCACGGGCAGCCTGTCCTCGGGACAGCTGGACGCGATCAGCGACGCGCTGCCGCAGGACGCCCCGCAGATCGAAGGTGCGGGCGGGCAGGTGCTCACCACCTCGAATCCCGGAACCCCGTTCGGCTTCCAGCCCAACGTGACCCGCGGACCGCTCGTCGACCCCGTCGTGCGCAGCGCGCTGGTGCCGGCGATCAACCGGCAGGAACTGGTCGACACCGTGCTCGGCCCCAACTTCAAGCCGGCCACCAGCACCCTGGCCAGCCGCACCCCGGGCTACGTGGCACTGCCCGGCGTGACGTACGACCCGGAGAAGGCGAAGTCGATCCTGGATCAGGCGGGCTGGGTGCCCGGCGCCGACGGCATCCGCGAGAAGGGTGGTCAGAAGCTCGCCTTCCCCGTTCTGTTCAGCTCCGTGTTCGCCGGCAACCAGGCCATCCTCGAACTGGTGCAGCAGCAGCTCAGAGCGGTGGGAGTGGACCTGCAGCTCGACCTCGTGTCGACCCCGGAGGCCACCGCCCGCCAGAATTCCAAGGACTTCGACGCCACCTACTACAACAGCACCCGTGCCGACGGCGACATCCTGCGCACCCAGTTCGGGCTCGAAGGCCGCAACCTGAACAGCCGCGGCCCGATTCCCGCGCTCGACGACGTGCTGGCGAAGCAGCTCGCCACCACCGATCCCGCCGCGCGGAGCGCGCTCGTCGCCGACGCCCAGCAGCAGATCCTCGACAACGGCCTGTGGATCCCCACGGTGGAGTTGTCGCAGGCGATCGGCGCGGGCCCGAACGTGCAGGACCTGAAGTTCGAGGCCTCGGCCCGGCTCCAGTTCTTCGACACCTGGATCAGCGGACGCTGAGCCATGATTCGCTACCTCGGACTCCGCGTGCTGCAGGCGATCGCCGTCCTGTGGGCGACGTTCACCGTGTCGTTCGCCGTGCTGTTCCTCCTGCCGTCCGACCCGGTGAGCATCGCCGTCGACTCGGCGTCCACCGGGACGACGGTCGACGCGGCGGCCGTCGCGGAACTGCAGGCGCGGTACGGACTCGACCAGCCGGTGTGGGTGCAGTACTGGAACTCGCTGAGCCACGCCGTCCGCGGTGACTTCGGGTACTCGATCGCCACCGGGCAGTCGGTGACCGAGGCCATCGGCAACGCGGTGCCCAGCACTCTCGCGCTGGCGTCCGCGGCGCTGGTCCTCGCCGTCGTGTTCGGGGCGGGGGTCGCGTTCCTCGCCACCTACACGCGCGTCCACTGGGTGCGGAACCTGCTGTTCTCCCTGCCCCCGCTCGGTGTCGCGGTGCCGACGTTCTGGGTGGGCCTGATTCTGCTGCAACTGTTCTCGTTCCGGCTGAAGGTCTTCCCCGCGTTCGGCGATCAGGGGGTCGCGACGCTGGTGCTGCCGGCGGTGACGCTCGCGCTCCCGACCGGGGCCGTCATCGCCCAGGTGCTCGCGGCGAGTCTGCAGACCACGTGGCGGCAGCCGTTCATCGAGGCCGCGCGGGCGAAGGGGGCGTCGCGCTGGCAGATCCAGACCCGGCACGCGCTGCGCCTGTCGAGCATTCCCGCGTTCACCATCGCCGGTGTGCTCGTCGGCAATCTGCTGGCGGGATCGGTCGTCGTCGAGACGGTGTTCTCCCGCGCCGGGGTGGGGCGGCTCACCCAGACTTCCGTGATGGCGCAGGACATTCCGGTGGTCCAGGGCATCGTGGTGTTGAGCTCGCTCGTCTACGTCCTCGTCAATCTCGCCGTGGATCTGCTCTACCCGCTGATCGACCCCAGGATCGTCGAGGGCAGGCGGAGTTCCGAGCGCAGCGACACCGTCGCGAATGTGGAGGAGAAGGTTCATGTCTGACATCCTCACCAGAGAACTGATCGAGGAGGCCGAGGGTTTCGGCCCTCCGCCGGTCGACGCGCCTCCCACAGTCGCGCCCCGTCCGCACGGCCGCGGACGCCGCGTGGTGGCGTGGTGGCGTCGCAACCTCGTGCTCGTCGCCTCGGCGGCGGTGCTCCTCGTCGCGGTCGGATTCGCGGTGGCGCCGTCGGTGTTCGCGAGCGGCGACCCGCTGGTCGGGGTGCCCGCGCAGAAGCTGCAGGCGCCGAGTGCCGCGCACTGGTTCGGCACCGACAACATCGGACGCGACGTGTACACCCGGGTGGTGCACGGCGCCGGATTGTCGCTGACCGCGACACTGCTGGCGGTGGGCATCGCACTGGTCGTCGGTTCGCTGATCGGACTGCTGTCCGGCGCCCTCGGAGGTGCTCTGGACGCCGTCCTGATGCGGGTCGTCGACGTCCTCCTGTCGATTCCCGCGCTGCTGCTCTCGCTGGCACTGGTGACCGCACTGGGATTCGGCACGGTCAACGTCGCGATCGCGGTGGGCGTGTCGCTGATCGCGAACTTCGCCCGCGTGATGCGGTCGGAGGTGCTGCGGGTGCGGCGGTCGCTGTACGTCGAGGCCGCGTTCGCGTCGGGTGTCCGCTGGCACACGGTGCTGCGCCGCCACGTGCTGCGGAACTCGTACGCGCCGGTCGTCGCCCTCGCCGCCGTCGAGTTCGGCATGGCGGTCCTCGCGGTGTCGTCGCTGAGCTTCCTCGGGTTCGGCGCGGTGCCGCCCACCCCGGAATGGGGCTCGCTGATCTCCGAGGGCCGGAACTACCTCGCCACCGCGTGGTGGATGACAACCCTGCCCGGACTGGTGATCGTGGCCGTCGTGCTGTCGGCGCACCGGCTCGGGCATGCACTCGAACAGAGAGAAGTGCGATGAGCGCGAACGACACTCCGCTGCTGCAGGTCTCCGGACTGCGGGTGGCGTACGGGAGCGCCGGCGAACCCATCGTGGCCGTGCAGGGCGTCGACCTCACGGTCGCGCGCGGTGAGGTGGTGGCCGTGGTCGGCGAGTCCGGCTCCGGAAAATCCACCACGGCGCACGCCATTCTCGGACTGCTCAGCGGATCCGGGCGGGCCGTCGCCGGCACCGTCACGTTCGACGGTGAGCGTCTCGACACCAAGTCGGAACGCGCACTCGAACGCGTCCGCGGCGCCCGGATCGGCCTCGTTCCGCAGGACCCGACGACGTCGCTCAACCCGGTCCTGCGGGTCGGCGCCCAGGTGGCGGAGGTGCTCCGGATCCACGGTCTCGCCGACCGGCGGACGGCAGGCATCGAGGCGGTGCGCATTCTGGCCGAGGCCGGGATCGACGAGCCCGAGGTGCGGGCGCGGCAGTACCCGCAGGACCTGTCCGGCGGGCAACGGCAGCGTGTCCTGATCGGGATCGCACTGGCGTGCAGCCCCGAACTCGTGATCGCGGACGAACCGACCAGCGCCCTCGACGTCACCGTGCAGCGCCGGATCCTCGATCATCTCGACGCGCGGATCGCCGAATCCGGCACCGCGGTCCTGCTGATCACGCACGATCTGGGTGTCGCGGCCGACCGGGCGGACCGGATCGTGGTGATGAGCCAGGGCGAGGTGGTGGAAGCCGGCCCGACCCGTCAGATCCTCGCGAACCCACAGCACGAGTACACCCGCACCCTGCTGGCCGCGGCGCCGAGCCTGTCGGTGGGACAGGACCGCACCCGCGGCGAGGAGGCGGGCGGAGCCGGCCCCGACGTCCTGCTGCGCGTCTCCGGGGTGTCCAGGACGTTCAGGATCGACCGGCGCACGTCCATCGACGCCGTCCGGGACGTATCGTTCGAGGTCCCCCGCGGGCGCACCCTGTCGCTGGTGGGGGAGTCCGGGTCGGGCAAGTCCACGGTGGCCCGGATCGCGATCCGGCTGGAGTCGCCCACCGCGGGCCGCGTCGAGTTCGACGGCCGGGACATCACCGGTCTGCGCGGCGGCGCGCTGCGGGCACTGCGCCGGCGGGTGCAGATCGTGTACCAGAACCCGTACGCCTCCCTCGATCCGAAACTGGCGATCGCGGACATCGTCGCGGAACCGCTCGGTGCGTTCGATGTCGGAACCAGGGCGGAGCGGGCCGCGCGGGTGGCCGAACTGCTCGAACAGGTCGCGTTGCCGCGCACCTACCTCGAACGCCGGCCGGCCGAGCTGTCCGGCGGGCAACGTCAACGGGTCGCCATCGCCCGCGCGCTCGCTCTGCGCCCCGAACTCGTGGTGCTGGACGAACCGGTGTCGGCCCTGGACGTCTCGGTGCAGGCGCAGATCCTCGGACTGCTCGAGAGCCTGCAACGCGACCTCGGGCTCAGCTACCTCTTCATCTCGCACGACCTCGCCGTGGTCCGGCAGATCAGCGACACGGTCGCGGTGATGCGGTCCGGCCGCATCGTCGAATCGGGCACCGCGGCCGACATATTCGACAACCCGCGCCACGACTACACCCGGCAGCTGCTCGACGCCATCCCGGGACGGTCCGTCGGGCGCCCACGTTCCGCACAGCTGGAGGAATCGATTCATGCCTGAGCCACACCGTCCCCTCGTCGCCGTCGATCTGTACGGCACGGGGATTCATCCGCAGTCCTGGCGTCGCCAGGACTCGCGCGCCGAGGACCTCTTCACCGCCGCCTACTGGACCGGCCTGATCGGGCAGGCCGACTCGGCCGGCGTGGACCTCGMGTTCGTCGGCGATTCCTTCGCGATCGCCACGACCGGACATGCCGATCAGCGTGGGCAACTGGACGCCGTGGCGATCACCGCCCGGGCCGTCGCGTCCACCGAGCGCATCGGCCTCGTCCCCACGGTGACCGTCACGCACACCGAACCGTTCCACGTGTCCAAGGCGATCGCCAGCCTCGACCACGCGTCGGGCGGCCGGGCCGGGTGGCAGGTCGACGTGTCCTCCGGTCAGGTCCAGGCGGATCTGTTCGGGCGCAAGGACGCGCAGGACGCCGAGAATCTGTGGGCGGAGGCGGCCGACGCGATCGAGGTGGTCGGCCTGCTGTGGGACAGCTGGGAGGACGACGCCGAGATCCGCGACGTGGCCACCGGCCGTTTCATCGACCGGGACAAGCTGCACTACATCGATTTCGAGGGAGACCACTTCTCCGTCAAGGGTCCCTCGATCACGCCGCGGTCGCCGCAGGGGCAGTCGCTGATCGTGATCGGTGCGCGGGACGAGCACTCCACCCGGGTCGCCGCCGCCCGCGCCGACGTGATCCGCATCGCCGCGCCCACCGTCGACGCCGCGCGCGACGTCGCGGTCCGGGTGCGACGTGCTGCGGCCGAGGCCGGTCGCGACCCCGCGACGCTGCGGATCCTGCTCGACGTCGAGGTGGTGATCGCCGAGACCGCCGATGCCGCCGAGCGTGACCTCGCGCAACTCGAGAACTGGTCCGGCGCCCGGTACGAGCCGGCGTCGGTTCTCTACCGCGGCGACGCGCCGGGACTGGCCCGGCTGATCACGGACGTGGCGGCCACCGGGGACGTCGACGGCGTCACCCTGCGGCCGCTGGCGCTGCCGTCCGGCCTGGATGCCATCACCGGCAGCGTCCTGCCCCTGCTGCGCTCGAACGACCCGGCCCCGGGCGGCGGACTGCTCCGGGAACGACTCGGCTTCACCCGTCCCGCCAACCGCTTCGCCGGACAGGACTGACAGCATGAGCAACCAGCGCAAGCAGATTCACCTCGCCGCACACTTTCCCGGCGTCAACAACACCACCGTGTGGAGCGACCCCGAATCGAAGAGCCAGATCGACTTCGACTCGTTCGTGCACCTCGCGGAGACCGCCGAACGCGGCCTGTTCGACTTCTTCTTCCTCGCCGAGGGCCTGCGCCTGCGCGAGCACCGGGGCCGGATCCACGACCTCGACGTGGTGGGCCGCCCCGACACGTTGACGGTGCTCGGCGCACTCGCCGGCGCGACGACCCATCTGGGCCTGGCCGGGACGATCAACACGACGTTCAACGAACCGTACGAGCTGGCACGGCAATTCGCTTCACTCGACCACCTGTCCGGTGGCCGGGCCGCCTGGAACATGGTGACGTCCTCGGACGCGTTCACGGGGGAGAACTTCCGGCGCGGAGGATATCTCGACAAGGCCGACCGCTACGTCCGCGCCGGCGAAGTGATCCAGGGCGCCCGAAAGTTCTGGGACAGCTGGGATCGGGACGCACTGCAGATCGACCGTGCCCGGGGAGTGTTCGCCCCGGACCAGTCGATCCGCGAGGTCACGCACTCCGGCGCACAGTTCGACATCCGGGGACGCTTCACCGTTCCCCGGAGCCCACAGGGGCACCCGGTGTTGCTGCAGGCCGGCGATTCCGACGAGGGCCGTGAATTCGGCGCCGCCCAGGCCGACGCGATCTTCACCATCCACGGATCACTCGAGGACGGCCGGAAGTTCTACTTGGACGTCAAGGGCAGGCTCGCGAAGTACGGGCGCGGCCACGACGACCTCAAGGTGCTGCCCGCAGCGACGTTCGTACTGGGCGACTCCGCGGCGGACGCGGCCGAACGCGCCGACCACATCCGGCATCAGCAGGTGGGACCGCAGACCGCGATCGCGTTCCTCGAACAGGTCTGGGGGCGTGATCTTTCCGGGTACGACCCGGACGGACCGCTGCCGGACGTCGAACCGGCGGAAGACTCGACCATCACCCGCGGCCGGGTCCGCCACGCGAAGGACCCGCGCGAGATCGCGGGCCAGTGGCGGGCGAAGGCGGAAGCCGAGAAACTCAGCATCCGGGAACTGATCATCGCCGTCACCACCCGCCAGCAGTTCGTCGGAACTCCCACCGAGGTGGCCGAGGAGATCGACCGCTACGTGCAGGCCGACGCGTGCGACGGCTTCATCCTGGTACCGCACCTCACCCCGGCCGGGCTGGACGAGTTCGTCGAGAAGGTGGTCCCGGAGTTGCAGAACCGCGGCAGTTTCCGCTCCGAGTACTCGGGGACGACCCTGCGCAGCCATCTCGGACTGCGCCATCCGCATCATCAGACAGAAGGAGTTCGGGCATCATGACCGCAGTCACCGAAGACGCGACATTCGAGCAGGGCTGGCAGGACTGGCATTCGGCGCGCGAGGACTACTTCCGCGAACCGCTGGGCTGGCTGAGCCTCACGGCGCTGCACTGGCTCGTCGAGACCGACACCACGTTCCCCGACCTGCCCGGCAAGTGGCGGGCCGACGCGGACGGCCTGATCGTCACGGCCCCGGCCGACGCCGGTCTCGAGATCGACGGCGAGACGGTCGACGGCACGGCGACGCTCGCACCGCAGGAGGGCGCCCCCGGTCTGCTCGTACGCCACGGCAATCGCACCGTCGAGGTGATCCGCCGGACCGGCGACGTCGCCCTGCGGATCCACGACCCCGAGGCCGCCACCCTCGCCGCGTTCACCGGCATCCCGGCGTTCCTGCCGGCACGGCAGTGGGCGGTGCCGGCAACGTTCACCCCGTTCCCGCAGTCCCGCGTCGTGACGACGGGTGCCGTCGTCGAAGGGCTCGAGCACCACCACACGGCGCTGGGGTCGCTCGCCTTCGAGCACGACGGCGCCGCACACGAACTCGTTGCGTTCGCGGGCAAGGACGGTGGGCTGCAGGTGCTGTTCACCGATGCCACCAGCGGGGTCAGCACGTACCCCGCGGCGCGGTCACTGGCCGTCGACGCCCCCGCCGCGGACGGCCGGGTGATCCTCGACTTCAACCGGGCGTCCAACCTGCCGTGCGCGTTCACCGACTACGCCACCTGCCCGGTCGCGCCCGCCGAGAACCGGCTGACGCTCGCGGTCGAGGCCGGCGAGAAGAACCCGCGGTAGGCATGACCGACAAGCAGGTCGTGCTCGGGGCGGCGGCGCCCGCGGGCCGGACGGATTTCGCCGTCCTCGCGGACGCCGCCCGCACCGCGGAACGGGGACGGTTCGACTTCTTCCTCGCCGACGGCGTCATCGCGGCGAACGCGCTGGCCGGATTCACGGACGCGGTGGGGCTCGCGGCGACGCTGGACACGACCTCCGCCGAACCCTTCGACGTGGCCCGCCGGTTCGCCTCGCTCGATCACCTGTCCGGCGGCCGGGCGGCGTGGAACACCGTGGCCCCTGCCGGCGGGCGGGCCGCCGAGTTCGTCGGCACCGCCCGCACCCWGTGGGATTCCTGGGCCGAGGGCGTCGTGACCCTCGACCGCGGCGCGGGGCGGTTCGTGTCGGATCCCACCGCAGGCGCGTTCTATCACCGGGGCAGGCACTTCGACATCGGCGGACGCTTCACCGTCCCCCGCAGCCCGCAGGCGCAACCGGTGGTGATCGTGTCCGGCGACGGCCCGGAAGCCCGGGATCTCGCCGCCCGCCACGGCGACGTGATCATCGCTCCGCTGGGCACGTTCGAGTCCGCTCACGCCGCCTACACCGACGTCGCGCGCCGGACGGTCGACGCAGGCAGGCCCGCCGGTGCGGTGAAGGTCCTGTTCAGTGCGACGTTCGCGGGCACCGCCGTATCCGTCGCGGACCGGATCGWCCGGTGGGTCCGCGAGGACGCCGCGGACGGGTTCGTCCTGCCCTCCCTTCCCACCCCGGACGGACTCGACCCGTTCGTCGACACGGTGGTGCCGTTGCTGCAGGACCGTGGTGTTCTGCGCACCGACTACACCACCGCCACGCTGCGGCAGCACCTCGGACTCGGTGCCCCGCCCAGCCATCGTGCCGTCAATCCCCGCTCTCTCCAGAAAGTGCCCTCATGACCACTCCGTTGTCCGTTCTCGATCTGTCGCCCGTCAGCGAGGGCGCCACCGCCCGCACGGCGCTGCGGAACACCGTCGACCTCGCCCAGCACGCCGAGGCGTGGGGATACAAGCGGTACTGGGTGGCCGAGCACCACTTCGTCGGTGTCGCCAGTTCCTCGCCGGCCGTGCTCGTCGGGATCCTGGCCGCGGCGACCAGCACGCTCCGGATCGGTGCCGCCGCCGTGCAGCTGGGGCACACCACCGCGGCCGCCGTCGTCGAGGCGTTCGGCACAGTCGACGCGCTGTACCCGGGTCGCCTGGACCTCGGGCTCGGACGGTCGGGCCAGCGGCGGGCCGAGGCGTTGAAAGCGGTTGCCGAACGCAACAACCAGCCGGCCCCGCCCCGCAGGGAGACCGAGATCCGCGACGGCGTGGTGATCCCGGCGCCGTTCGACCCGTCCGGGCTCCTGCTGTCCCCGCGGCTCGCGGCGGCGCAGTCGGTGCTGCAGCAGCCCGGCGCGCTGTCGCCCGCATTCGACCAGCAGGTCGACGACATCCTGGCACTGCTCGGCGGCACGTACCGCACCCCGGACGGGATCGAGCTGCACGCGAGTCCCGGTGAGGGCGCGGACGTCGAGGTGTGGGTGTTCGGGAGCAGCGCGGGGCCGAGCGCCGAACTGGCAGGCCGGCTGGGGCTGCCGTTCGGCGCGAACTATCACGTGAGCCCGTCGACGACCCTCGAAGCGGTCGAGGCCTACCGCGCCGCGTTCCGCCCGTCGCCGAGTCTGCCGAAGCCGTACGTCGTCGTCTCCGCCGACACGGTCGTGGCGGAGGACGACGCGACCGCGCAGGAACTGGCGTCGACGTTCGGGCACTGGACGCACAGCATCCGTAGTGGGCACGGCGCGATCCCGTACCCCGACCCCGCGCACACCGCACCGCTGGGCGACACGGAACGCGCGCTCGTCGAGGACCGGCTGATCACCCAGTTCGTGGGGGCACCGGCCACCGTCGCGGACAAACTCGACAGTCTGCGAAGGCTCACCGACGCCGACGAACTGGTGATCACCAGCGTCACCCACGATCACACCGACCGGTTGCGCTCCTACGAACTGCTCGCGGCCGAGTGGGGACTGCCGAGGTTGCTCGCCGCCTGAGAGCGCGATGATTGAACGCTGGTCCAATTGGGAATCCCAGGCCCATGGACACAGCAAATGCACCTGTGCCCGAGTCCCATGACGAGCTGGTCGAGCAGCTACGGCAGTACCTGAGCTCGATCACGTCGACGGAACTCGGTCCCGACGACGACTACTTCACCCTGGGACTGGTGAGTTCGTTGCGGGCACTGGAGATCGTCACGTACATCGAAGGCTCCCACGACGTCGTGGTCGAGGTGGAGGATCTCGACCTCGACAACTTCCGCACTGCGGCCCGGGTTGCGGGGTTCATACGGAGGAAGCGGGGCGAGCAGCTTCGTGCGACGGACGGGGCGTCGCCGTGATCGGAATCGACACACTTGTCGCCTCCGCCGAGATCGACGCCGGCAACTGGGACGAGACCGGGCTGCCGGTCGAGGTCATCGAGGCCGCCGCGAAGGCGGGTGTCCTCGGGCTGGACCGGACGACGGAGTGCCGGGGGCTGGGCCTGAACGCCGCCGAACTCGGCTCGGTCGCAGAAAGACTGGGGGCGGTCTGCACGTCGTTGCGGTCGCTGCTGACCGTGCAGGGGATGGTGAACGCCGCGGTCGATCGGTGGGGCACCGCCGAACAGCGGGCGAGGTGGTTGCCCGCCCTGACGACGGGTGAGCTCCTCGCCGGATTCGCCGCCACCGAAACCGGGGCGGGCAGCGACCTCTCCTCTGTGGCTACCAGTTTCGAGGAGCACGGCACGGACCACCGCATCACGGGGCGGAAACTGTGGGTCACGTTCGGCGAGGTGGCGGACGTCCTGCTCGTCCTCGGCCGGTCGCAGGCCGGGCTGACCACCGCACTGGTCGAGACGGACGCGCCGGGGGTGACCGTCGAACCGCTCCACGGTCAGCTGGGCATGCGCGGCGCCCGGATCGCGCACATCGCGCTGGACGGCGTCGTCGTCCCCGCCGACCACCTGATCGCACCGCCGGGATTCGGGCTGTCCCACGTGGTCGGAACGGCCCTCGACCACGGCCGGTACACCGTGGCGTGGGGGTGCGCCGGCATGGCGCGCGGGTGCCTCGCCGACGCCGTCGCACACGCCTCCACCCGGGTGCAGGGCAGTGCCGTGTTGTCCGAGCACGACTCGGTCCGTGCGATCCTCGGGCGCAGCTGGGTCGACGCGGCCGGCGCCCGCGCGCTGTGCGAACGGGCCGCCGAACAACGCGATGCGCGTGAGCCGAGCGCGCTGTTCACGACGATCGCCGCGAAGTACGCCGCCGCCCGCGTCGCCGCATCGGTGAGCCAGCAGGCGGTCCAGGTGCTCGGTGCCGCCGGGTGTGCCCCCGGCAGCAGGGTGGGCCGCTTCTTCCGTGACGCGAAGGTCATGCAGATCATCGAGGGCTCGACCGAGGTCGCCGAACTCCAGATCGGTGACTACGTGCTCGGGGGAGGTGTGCGATGACGGCAGACCCGCCGGTCACGATCGAGTCCGTCGCGCTGTGGTTCCCCGACGACGAGGTGACCGTGGCGGGACTGCCGGAACTCGACGAACTCCCGATCGCGCAGCGCGAGCACGCGCTGGCACTGGGCATCGACACGGTGCGGATCGGAATCGGTCTCGCCGAGGTGGATCTGGCGCAGGCCGCGGCGGAGGAGGCGCTCCGCACGTCCGGCCTCGACGCCACCCAGCTCGACGCGCTGCTGCTCGTGCAGGGCCGGGTTCCRCAGTATCTGCTCGCGTCCGAGGCGACGCGGCTGCAGCACCGACTCGGCGCGACCCAGGCGTTCACGACCGGGGTGGGGGACCTCGGGTGCGTGTCCGTCTCGGCGGCGTTCACGCTCGCGTCGGCGATGCTCCGCGGCGACCCCCGCTGCCAGAACGTGCTCGTCGTCGCGGCGGCGAAGACACCCACCCGGTCGCGGTACCGGCCGCCGATGACGCTCCTCGGCGACGGCGCCGCCGCGGTCCTGCTGACGAAGTCGGGGACCGGACGGTACGAACTCGTCGACCAGATGATCCGCAGCGACGGAAAATACGCCGACCTGTTCCACATCGACTACCGCGACGTCCGCGAAGCCGACTGGATCGAGGAATGCGCCGACGAACCGACGTACTCGTTTCGCCTGGCGGTCGAGAGCAGGAAGCGGTTCACGGAGATCAACGCGGAGCTGCTGGCCCGGAACGGGGTGCAGCAGGACGGGATCGGCGTGTTCCTCATGCAGAACCTGTCGCTCGGTGCGTTCGCGTTCTGGCAGGAGGCACTCGACGTCGCGATCGATCCCGTCTGCCGCGACAACCTGGCCCGGTACGGCCATCTCGGCTCCGTCGACGTGGTGGCGAATCTCGAGCGCGTGGCGTCCGCGCAGGCGCCCGGCGACTACTGCGTGATAATGAACAGCAGTCCGGTCGCGGCGTGGAGCAGTGCGCTGCTCCGGCGCCTGCCGGACCGGCCCGGGCGCGGGGCGTGATCGCGATGGCGCCGACGGTCAAGTGCATGGTCTGGGATCTCGACGACACCATCTGGGACGGCGTCGTCCTCGAACAGGACGCCCCGGTGCCGACCGCGGACGCCCTCCGCGCCCTGGACGTGCTCGATCGGCGCGGAATCCTGCACGCCGTGGCGAGCCGCGGCGAATTCGAACCCGCCGCCGCGCACCTGCGGATGCACGGCATCGAGGAACTGTTCTGCGCCATCGACGTCGGGTGGGGCCCGAAGTCGGAGGCCGTGCGCCGCATCGCGGAGACCCTGAACCTGGGTCTCGACACCATTGCCTTCGTCGACAACGATCCCGTCGAGCGCGCCGAGGTGTCCGAGGCGCTGCCCCCGGTGCGGTGTTATCCCGCCGAGCAGATCGCGTCGTTCCCCGACCTTCCCGAGTTGACCCCGCCCGCCGTCACCGCGGAGGCGAGGCAGCGGAGGGCGCTGTACCGCGCCGAACGGATCCGGCAGGTGAGCGAACAGGAGTTCCACGGGTCGAACACCGAGTTCCTGGGCTCGCTGGACCTGGTCATGACGGTCCGCAGGGCGAACGAGGACGACCTCGAACGCGCGCACGAACTGACCGTGCGGTCTCATCAACTCAACACGACGGGACGCACTTTCGGGATCGACGAACTGCGCGGGCTCTGCGCCTCCGACGATCACGAGGTGCTCGTCGCGTCGCTCGCCGACCGGTTCGGCGGGTACGGCACGATCGGTCTCGCGGTCTCGGAGATCCGCGGCGACGATTCCGTCCTGCAACTGCTGCTGATGTCGTGCCGGGTGATGTCGCGTGGCGTCGGGACGGCGCTGATCCGGCACGTCGTGGAGCGGGCCCGCGCCCACGGCAGGCGGGCGCTCGCCGAGTTCGTGCCGACCGACGTCAACCGGGTCATGCTGGTGACGCTGCGATTCGCGGGCTTCGACGTCGTCGACCCGAATCCCGGCCGGATGCTGCTGCTGTGCAACGACATCCGGAGTGCGGCGGCACCGAACGCCGATCACGTCACGGTCGTCTCGGGAGACGTGACGCCATGACGGACGTGGTCTCGAGCGGCGGAGTGACGTCCGGGATCCTCCGCCAGTGCAGGCGGGTTCCCGGCCGGATCGCGGTCGTGGTGGGCGACCGTGCGCTGACGTACCGCGAACTCGACTCGGCGAGCGAGGCATTGGCGCGCAGGCTCGCGGCCCTCGGCGTGCGACCGGGCCAGGTTGTGCTGATCCATCAGCGGCAGAGCGTCGAGACGGTCGTCGGGATGATCGCGGCTCTGCGGCTGGGCGCGGCGTGGTGCGTGATCGAGCCCGGACATCCGGTGGGGCAACTCCGCGCACTCCTCGGCGACATCGACTGCGGTGCCATCGTCTTCGGGTCCGCGGATCCCAAGACGTCGCCGGAGACGATTCGGGCACTGGCCCGTAGTGCGGGCGGACGTGTTCCGGGACTGCACGACCGGGATGCGAGCCCCGCGCCCGGAGACGAACCGGCGGCCGAACTTCCCGCGGACGTGCCCGCGGCCACCCCGGCGTACGTGATCACGACGTCCGGTTCCACCGGCATCCCCAAGGCCGTCGTCGCGAGCCGCGCCAACCTCGCGAGCATGGTCGACGGCCGCAACTACGACTACGACGAGGACGACCTGGTCACGTTCTCCGCGTTCCGCCTCACGTGGGACGGCTCCCTGCTGAAGACCCTCTGGGCGCTGTGCGCCGGCGGCACCAGCGTGCTCCCTGCCGCGCACGAACTGATGGACGCCGAGGCGGTCGCCGCGCTCGCCCGGACGTGGCGGGCCACCCACCTGGTGGCGACTCCGTCGTTCTACCGGCTGCTGCTGCCGCACCTCGCCCCGCTGCGCGAGCGCCTGCGGTTGGTGACGCTTGCGGGAGAAGCCCTTCCGGGGGTGTTCGTCGCCCAGCACCGGGCAGTGCTGCCGGGTGTTCCGCTGAGCAACGAGTACGGTCCGACCGAGACCACCGTCAGCTGTCTCGCCCATCCGGTGCGCGACGTCCCCGCCTCGATCGCGCCGATCGGCAGACCGCTGGGCGCGAGCACGGCGTACGTCCTCGACGCGAAACTGGTCGAGGTGCCGTACGGGGCGGTCGGGGACCTGTACATCGGCGGTCCCCAGATTTCCGAGGGCTACGCGTCCCGCCCGGGCGCCACCGCGGCCAGGTTCGTCGCCGACCCCTTCGCGGAGCGGCCGGGCGCCCGGATGTATCACACGGGCGACCTCGCGCGCGTCGACCCGCACGGCGACATCGAATTCTGCGGCCGGTTCGACGGGCAGGTGAAGGTGCGGGGCGCCCGCGTCGAGAGGCACGCGGTGGAGGCCGCGCTGGAAAGTCATCCCGCGATCCACCAGGCCGTGGTCCTCGCGACCGCCGACGAACACGGGGAGACCACACTGACCGCGTTCTGGGTGCCCGCGGCCACGGCGACCGTGCTGCCCACACCCCGCGACCTGATCGCGCACTGCGCCGAACGCCTCGTCGCGCAGGCCGTGCCCGACCGTTTCCTCGCGCTCGGCGCGCTTCCGCTCGCCCCGAGCAGCAAGGTGGACGAGGCGGCGTTGCGCCGGCTGCTCCCCGGCGGAGGTGGTGGCGTTGCCTGAGCACCGTCCCGGGACCGCCGGCAACGCCGAGACACCGTTCCCGCTGTCCTCCGCGCAATACGAGGCGTGGCTGGCGCAGCAACTGGCCCCCGACGTGCCGCTGTGCATCGCCCAGTACGTCGAGGTGCACGGCGACCTGGACGTCGACGTCCTGCGCGCGGCCACCGTCGCGACCGCGGACGAATTCGGATCACCGTTTCTCCGGTTGATGGACAGGGACGGTCAGCCGTTCCAGATGGTCGACCCCGCCGCGGACCGCTCGATCGGGTTCGTCGACTTCCGCGACGACCCCGAATCGGTGGACGCCGCCCGCCGGTGGATGCGCGCCGACTGCGAGACCCCGCTCGATCCGACCCGCGACCGGCTCGTCGAATCGTCGATCCTCCGGGTCGGTGACGAACACTACTTGTGGTACAGCAAGATTCACCACGTCGCCCTGGACGGCTACGGTGCGATGACGATGCTCAACCGCATCGCGGCCCGGTACTCCGCGCAGGTGCTCGGCCGGGAACCGGCACCGGGCGAGGCCGCGGACCCCCGGCATCTGTACGACGCCGACCAGCAGTACCGGTCGTCGAACCGCTTCGCGGCGGACCGGCAGTACTGGGCCGATCGGATCAGCGGTCTCGGACCCGGATCGACCCTGGCGCGGCGGACCGGGCCCGCGGTCGCCACGAGCACCGACGCCGCGGGGCCTCTCCCGGACGCCGCGGAGCGAGCGCTGGGCGGCGCAGGCACCCACGGAACCGCCGCGATCATCGCCGCGTTCGCCTGCTACCTGTCGAGGATGACGGGCCGCCGGGACGTGCTCGTGAAGATCCCGGTGTCGGCGCGCACCACCGCAATCCTGCGACGGTCCGGCGGGATGGTCGCGGGTGTCGTGCCGCTTCCCGTGCGGATCCGCCCCGAGGACACCGTGGGACAACTGGTCGAGCGGGTGCAACTGGACCTGATGGGTGCGCTGCGGCACCAGCGTTTCGGGCTCGGCGACATCCGGCGCGACGCGGGAGCTGCTGCCGCGGAGTCGCTGTCGGGACCGATGGTCAACGTGATGCTCTTCCATCAGGAACTCGCCCTCGGGCCGCTCGTCGGCGAATACCACATCGTCACGTCCGGACCGGTCGAGGACCTGCTCGTCAACGTGTACCAGAGCGGCTCCCCGGTCCGGACCGTCGTCCACTTCCTGGCCAACCCCCACCGCTACGACGCCGGCGAGGTCGGTGCCCATCACCGGCGGTTCGTGGACCTGCTCGGCGACTGCCTCGCGGCAGACCCGGACGCCCCCGTCGGCACCGTCCACGAGGAGACGGCCCGGCTCGACTTCTGGACGCGCACCCTGGCGGGCGCGCCCCCGCTGCTGGATCTGCCCACCGATCGTCCGCGCCCCGCACGGCCGTCCCGGCGCAGCGCCGCCGTCGACGTCGAATTGGACCCGGAACTGCGGCGCGGGCTGACAGCGCTCGCCGAGGCGCACCGCACGGACGCCGCCACCGTCGCGCACGCGGCGCTGGCACTGGTGCTGGCACGATCGGCCCGTACCGGCGACGTCGTCCTCGGCACGCGGACGGATGCCGACGTCGTGGTGTCGCGGACCCGGGTGCGCGGCGCCGACCGGTTCGGCGACGTCGTCGACACGGTCCGGGACGCCGCCGCGCAGGCGTTCGCCCACCGTGGCGTGCCAGTGGAGGCCGTCGCCCTGGCACTCGACCCCCCGCGGTCCGCGTCCCACGCACCGCTCTTCCAGGTGCTGCTCGAATTCTCGGACTCCGGTGGGGAACTCGGCGACCTCGATCTGCGGGTGACGGTGTCGGACACGACGGCCCGCTTCGCCTACGCGACGGACCTGTTCGACGCCGCCACCGTGGACGGGCTCGCCCGGCGGTTCGTGTGCACCGCCGCGACGGGTGTCGCGGATCCGTCCGTCGCGGTCGGCGACATCGACCTCGCCGATCCGGCCGAACAGGCCCTCGTACGGGAATGGTCGATCCGGCAGGCGGACGCCGCCGGCGAAACCACGCTCGGCGCGCTGTTCGCCGACCGGGCCGCACGGAACCCCGGCGCCACCGCCGTCGTGTCGGGTGGTGAGCGCATCACGTACGGCGACCTCGACGCCCGGTCGAACCGCCTTGCCCGGCACCTCCTCTCGCTGGGGGTGGGCCCGGAGTCGATGGTCGCCGTCGCACTGCCGCGGACGGCAGCGCTCGTCGTCGCACTCGTGGCGGTCGTCAAGGCCGGGGCCGCGTACGTGCCCGTCGACGCGGATCACCCCGGTGAGCGTTCGGCGCTCGTCGTCGCCGACGCCCGTCCGGTGTGCGTGCTCGCGACCCGGGACACCGCGGCCTCGCTGCCCGTCTCGGATGTTCCGGTCCTGCTTCTCGATTCGGCGGACCCCGAAATCGACGGCCGCTCCGCGGACCCGCTGACCGATACGGAACGGGCACCGGCCGATCCGGACTCGCTGGCCTACGTCGTCTACACGTCGGGATCGACGGGGCGGCCGAAAGGCGTTGCGGTGTCGCACCGCAACGTGGTCTCCCTCTTCACCGGCACCCGGGACCTGTTCCGGTTCGACGACGCCGACGTGTGGACGATGTTCCACTCCCCGGCATTCGACTTCTCGGTGTGGGAGTTGTGGGGCGCGCTGCTGCACGGCGGCACCCTCGTCGTCGTCGACCTCGACACCGCCCGGACACCCCCCGCGTTCCTCGCGCTGCTGCGCCGCGAGCGGGTGACGGTGCTGAGCCAGACCCCGACCGCGTTCTCCCAGCTGATCGAGGCCACCGAGGCCGACGCCGCCGCAGGCCCGACGTCGCTGCGCTACGTCGTGCTCGGCGGCGAGGCGCTCGACTTCGGGCAGCTGGAACGCTGGTACTCCCGCCGCGGCGAGGACGCGCCCGTGCTCGTGAACATGTACGGCATCACCGAGACGACGGTGCACGTCACCCACCTCCCGCTCGGCCGCGCGCTCGCCGCCGCCGCGTGGACGAGCGGGATCGGACGGGCGATTCCCGGGCTCCGGGTGTCGGTGCTGGACGCGCGGCTGCATCCGGTGCCGGTCGGTGTGGCCGGCGAACTGTACGTGGCGGGACCACAGGTGGCACGCGGCTACCTCGGCCGCGCCGGGCTCACCGCGTCCCGCTTCGTCGCGGACGCGTCGGGGGACCGGATGTACCGGACCGGGGACGTGGTGCGGTGGCGGCGGGACGGAAGCCTCGACTACCTCGGACGCGACGACCTGCAGGTCGAGATCCGCGGCTTCCGGGTGGAACTCGGCGAAGTGGAGTGGGTGCTGGGCCGGTGCGACGGTGTCGCGCAGGCCGTGGTGACGCTGCACGAGGATCCGGTGACCGGACCGGCGCCCGCCGCGTACGTGGTGCCCGAGGCGGGTGCGGTCGTCGACCCGGGGGCCGTGCTGGAGTTCGCGGCAACCGCGCTGCCCTCGTACATGGTCCCGGCGTCGGTGACGGTCCTCGAGCGCGTGCCGCTCACCGTGAACGGGAAACTGGACCGGGCGGCACTTCCGGCGCCCGCCAACGACTCCGGCGCCGACTTCGTGGCAGCGGGCACCCCCGCCGAGGAGGCGATCGCGGTCGTGTTCGCCGCGCTGCTCGGCGTGCCCGCGGTCGGCGTCGACGACGACTTCTTCGCGCTCGGCGGCAACTCGCTTGTCGCGGCGAAGGTCGTGGCGCGGATTCAGGCTGTGCTCGGTGCGGCCGTGGGAGTGCGCGACGTCTTCGAGGCGCGGACGGTGCGGACGCTCGCCGCCCGTGTGGCGCGGGCGGACTCGGCGAGCAGGCCGCCGCTGGTGGCCACCGACCGGTCCGCGGCGGCGCCGGTGTCGCTGGCGCAGACGCGGATGTGGTTCCTCGACCAGTTCGACACGACGTCGCCCGCCTACAACATCGCGGCGGCCTTCCGGTTGCGCGGCCCCCTCGACGTCGATGCACTGCACGCGGCGCTGACGGACGTCGTCGACCGGCACGAGGCGCTGCGGACGATCTTCCCGATGCGCGGCGACACGCCCGTGCAGTCGGTGATTCCGGCGGCGGACGCGGTGCGCCGCCTCCGCGCGGTCCCGGTGTCGGGGGAGAGCGAACTCCGGGACCGGCTCGCCGCGGCACTGTCCGCGGGCTTCGAGGTCACCGCGCAGGTTCCGTTGCGGGCGCACCTGTTCGAGCTCGGTCCGCGTGATCACGCCCTGGCCCTGGTGGTCCACCACATCGCGGCGGACGCGTTGTCGCTGGGACCGCTCGCCCGGGACGTGACGTCCGCGTACACCGCGCGGGCGCGGGGGCACGCGCCGGACTGGGTGCCGCTCCCGGTGCAGTACTCCGACTACAGCGTCTGGCAGCGGACCCTGCTCGGAGCGGAGGACGATCCGGACTCGCTGATGTCCCGTCAGCTCGGGTACTGGCGTGCCGCGCTCGCCGACGCGCCGATCGTGACGGACCTGCCGATGGATCGCCCACGCCCCGAGCACCGGACGCTCGCCGGCGCGCGGGAGGCGTTCGACATCGGGGACCGCCTGCACCGGAAGGTGGTCGCCCTGGCGCGGGAACACGATGCGACGGTGTTCATGGTGACCCACGCGGCGTTCGCGGTCCTGGTGTCCCGCCTGGGGAGCACCGCCGACGTGATGATCGGATCGGCGGTGGCGGGGCGCGGAGAGGCCGTCCTCGACGACGTGGTCGGGATGTTCGTCAACACCCTGGCGCTGCGCACCCCGGTCCGCGGCGCCGACTCATTCGCCGCGGTGCTCGCCGCCGTGCGGGACCGCGATCTGGAGGCGTTCGCGCACGCGGAGGTGCCGTTCGAGCGGGTCGTCGAGGCGCTCGCGCTCCCACGCACCACCGCCCACGCCCCGCTGTTCCAGGTGCTGTTCGAATTCCAGGACGTCGAGCGGCCCACCCCGAGCCTGCCGGAACTGGACGTGGACGAGATCGACCTCGGTGTCTCCGTCTCCACGTTCGACCTGCAGCTGACGCTGGCCGAACGGTTCGGGGAGAACGGGGCGCCCGCCGGGATCAGCGCCGGATTCACCTATGCCACCGACATCTTCGACGCCGCGACCGTCCGGAAGTTCGCCGAACGCTACGTGCGGCTCCTCGACACGGTGGTCGCGGACCCGGACGTTCCGCTGGCCCGGTTCGATCTGCTGTCCGCAGGCGAACGCGAGGCGCTGGTGCCCGTGCGCGGGCGGCCCACCGGCACCACCCGGCTGCTGCCGGAGATCCTCGCCGCCGCGGCCGCCCGGGACCCGCACGCCGTCGCGCTGTCGTACGGCAACGCGGTGATGTCGTACCGCGAACTCGACGACTGGTCGAACCGTCTCGCGTGGGTGCTGATCCGCCGCGGAATCGGGCCGGAGGACCACGTGGCGATCGGGCTCGTCCGATCCGTGGAACTGGTGGTGGCGGTGTGGGCGGTGGCGAAATCGGGTGCGTCGTTCGTGCCGGTGGATCCGAGCCTGCCGTCCGCGAGGATCACCGACATCCTCGCCGACTGCGGGGCCGTGGTGGGACTCACCGTCGCCGAACAGCGCGACCGGATGCCGGACGGCGTGGAATGGCTACTCCTCGACTACCCGGGTCCGACGCGGAGATGGGAGTCCCGGTCGATCACCGACGAGGACCGGGTCGTGCCGCTGCGACCGGACCACCCGGCGTATCTGATGTACACGTCCGGGTCGACGGGCGCGCCGAAGGGCGTCGTGATCCCCCATGCGGGGTTGCAGAACTTCACGATCGATCAGCGCACGCGGTATGCGACGACGAACGCGTCGCGTGTGCTGAATCTCGCGTCGCCCGGGTTCGACGCGACGATGCTCGAATACCTGATGGCGTTCGGCGCGGGCGCGCGACTGGTGATCGCGGCGCCGCACGTGTACGGCGGCGCCGCGCTGACGGAACTGCTGGCGGCAGAACGGATCACCCACGCATTCGCGACCCCGGCGGTCCTGGCCACGATCGACCCGCGCGGTCTGCGTTTGCTGCGCGCCCTGGTCGTCGGCGGGGAGCGCTGCCCGCCGGAGTTGCTGGCCCGCTGGGCGGCCGGGCGCACCCTGCTCGTCGGCTACGGCCCGACGGAGACGACGGTGATGTCGAACATCGGCGACCCGATGACCCCGGGCGACCCCGTGCGGATCGGCCACCCGATGCGTGGCGTCCGCGAACTCGTCCTCGACGAGTGGTTGCGGCCGGTGCCCGTCGGTGTGGTGGGTGAGCTGTACGTGCTGGGGGACGGTCTGGCACGCGGCTACCACCGGCGGGCCGGAGCGACCGCCGCCGCGTTCGTCGCGAACCCGTTCGACCATCCGGGCTCGCGCATGTACCGCACCGGGGATCTGATGCGGTGGACGAAGGACGGGCGGCTGGAATATTTGGGCCGCAACGACTTCCAGGTCAAGCTGCGCGGCCAGCGGGTCGAGCCGGGGGAGGTGGAAGCGGCGCTCACCCGCTGCCCCGGTGTCGCGCAGGCGGTGGTCGTGGTGCGCCGCACACCCGCCGCCGAGGCTGTCCTCGCCGGGTACGTCACGGCCGAGGACGGCGCGGATCTCGACACCACGGAGGTGCTGCAGTTCGCCGGATCGGTGCTCGCCCCGTTCATGGTGCCCGCCTCGGTGACCGTCCTCGACCGGCTTCCGCTCGGCGCCAACGGCAAGGTCGACCGGCACGCGCTGCCGGAACCCGAATTCGCCCCTCGCATCTTCCGTGCGCCCGGCACCCCGTTCGAGTCCGCGGTGGCCGACGTGTTCGCCGAGGTCCTCGGGACCGGCGTCGTCGGAGCCGACGACGACTTCTTCGCGTCCGGGGGCAACTCGCTGACCGCAACACAGGTGGTTGCGCGCATCAACTCCGCGCTCGGTGCGGACGTCGGTGTGCGGGACGTGTTCGAGGCCCCGACCGTGCGGGCGCTCGCGGCGCGGATCGCCCGGGAGACCGCGGGCGGCGAGGTCCGGCCCGCGGTGGCGGTGCCCCGGCGCCCCGGCCCGGTGCCGCTGTCGTGGGCGCAGCACCGGATGTGGCTTCTCAATCAGTTCGACCCGTCCTCGCCCGCGTACAACGTCGCGATGATCGTCCGGCTGTCGGGCGACCTCGACGTCGACGCGCTGACCGCCGCCCTCGCCGACGTCGTGGAGCGGCACGAATCGCTCCGCACCCGGTACCCGTACGGCGACACCGGACCCACCCAGGTGATCGTCGGCGCGGGGCACATCGCGCAACTCACCGTGTCGACGTCCGAAGATCCGGTACCCGGACAGATCTCGGAACTCGTGTCCGCAGGATTCGACGTCGCCGCCGAAGTGCCGATGCGGGCACGGCTGTTCACACTCGGCGACCGGGAGCACGTCCTCGTCGTCGTGGTGCACCACATCGCGGCCGACGGGTTCTCGATGGTCCCGCTCGCCCGCGACGTGCTGACGGCCTACACCGCGCGGTCCGAGGGCTGCGCGCCGGGATGGGAGCCGCTGCCGGTGCAGTACCCCGACTACACCGTGTGGCAGCGGGAACTCCTCGGCTCGCAGGACGACCCACACTCCCTGCTCTCCCGGCAACTCGACTACTGGCGGTCGGCGCTCGCCGATGCGCCCGCCGTGACCGACTTGCCCACCGACCGTGACCGCCCGCCCCGCCGATCGGCCGCCGGCGACCGGGTGACATTCACGATCGGCGCCGACCTGCACCGCGAGGCGGTGGCCTTGGCGCGGACCCGGCGGTGCACCGTGTTCATGATCGTGCACACGGCCCTCGCCGTGTTGCTGTCCCGCTCGGGTGGTTCCGGCGACGTGGTAATCGGGTCACCGGTCGCCGGCCGTGGCGAGGCCGTCCTCGACGACGTGGTGGGCATGTTCGTCAACACGCTCGTGCTGCGGACCCACGTGTCGGGGACGTTCGACACTCTGCTCGCACGGGTCCGCGAGACCGATCTCGCGGCCTACGCCCACGCCGACGTGCCGTTCGAGCGGGTGGTGGAGGCGCTGAACCCGCCTCGCTCCCAGTCTCATTCACCCCTGTTCCAGGTGTTGCTCGAGTTCCGGAACACCGAGCACCCCGATCTCACGCTCCCGCACCTCGAAGCCCAGGTCCTCGAACCCGACGTCGAGGTCTCCCTCTTCGACCTGCACCTGACGGTGCGGGAGCGGTACGACGACTGCGGAACACCGGAAGGGTTGACGGCCGGATTCACCTATACGACCGACCTCTTCGACGAGGCGACCGTGCAGGCCCTCGCCGGAAGGTTCACCCGGATCCTCGCCGCGTTCGTCGCGGATCCGAGTTTCCCCGTCGGCGACGTCGACCTGCTGACCCCGGACGAGCACACCCGCATCCGTGAATGGAGTACCGCGGCCGGGACGTTCGTGCTCGATCCCCGGCTGCAGCTCACCCCCGAGGAGGTGAGCGGCGAGGTGTATGTCGCCGACACGCGGGAGTCCCACACGTCGGCGCGCGCGGCGGCCACCACGTTCGTGGCGAACCCGTTCGGATCCCCGGGCTCCCGGATGGTCCGCACGGGCGCGCTCGCCCGGTGGAACCGGTCCGGACGACTGCTGACGGTCGACGCCGCCGGATCCCCGGCACGGTCGGTCGCGGACGTCGTCGAGAGTCACCCGGCGGTCCGTGAGGCCGTGGTCCTCACGACCGCAACCGGTGTCACCGCCTTCTGGGTGCCTGCGGCCGCGGCGGCCGTGCTGCCGATGGCGGAGGACCTGCGGGAGTTCAGCGCCGGACGGCTCGACGCCCGCTCCGTGCCCACCCGTTTCGTCGCACTCGGGGCCGTCCCGCGAACGGCGGGCGGCGAGGTGGACGAGAACGCGCTGCGCGCACTCGTGTCCGAGGCGGAGCCGGCGGTGCGGCCACGCTGGACGACACTGCAACGGTCGGTGGCCGAACACTGGGCGGCCGTGCTGGGGCACGACGACTTCGGTCCCGAAGACGGATTCTTCGACGTCGGCGGCAACTCCCACCGCGTCGTGGAACTGCAGCGGCGTCTCGACGGACAGTGGCCCGGCGCCCTGCGGGTGGGCCAGTTGTTCGACCTCGTCACCGTGGCGGCGCAGGCCGAGGCGCTCTCGCATTCCACCGACAGCGAGGCGCCCGCGCCCGCCACCTACGAGTTCTGACCAGCAGGGAGGAGGCAACCGTGATCATGCGACGTTCCACATCGGTGACCATGCGACATTCCACACCGGGTGACGACGACATCGCCGTGGTCGGCATCGCCGCGCGCTACCCCGAGGCCGCCAACCTGGCGGAATTCCGCGCCAACCTCGCGGCGGGCCGGGATTCGGTGCGTCCCCTGTCGCGGTCCCGGGCCGAGGCGACCGGGCTGGGCCCTCCGTCCCACTACCACCCGATGGGATTCGTCGAGGACATCTCCACGTTCGATTACTCCTACTTCACCCTGTCGAAACGGGAAGCGTCGCTGATCGATCCGCAGCAGCGGCTCGCGCTGGTCCTCGCGTATCAGGCGGTCGAGGACGCCGGCTACTCGGTGACCGATTTCCGGGACAGCGCGACCGCGGTGGTGTTCAGTGCCGCCGCGTCGACGTATCCGGCGATGTGGGCGGAACCGGGTGTGCTGAGCACCCTGGGCAACGTTCCGTTCGCCGTCCCTGCCCGGATCGCGTACCACCTCGGCCTCACCGGACCCTGCTACGCCGTCGATTCGGGATGCAACGGATCGCTCATTGCAGTGCACCACGGCTGCCGGGAGCTGCGGTCGGGTGACGCCGACTTCGCCATCGCCGGCGGAGTGAGCCTGCGCGTGAACGGTATCCGCGCCGACATGGCGGAGGGATCCGCGGAACTGATGTCACCCGGCGCGCGCTGCCGCGCATTCGACGCCAACGCGGACGGCACCGCGGTCGGGGAGGGCGGGGCGGCGCTTCTGCTCACCACGATCGCCCGCGCCCGCGCCGACCGCCTCCCGGTCCACGCCGTGATCCGCGGCACCGCCACGATGTCCAGCGGCCATTCGTCCGCGACCATCAGCTCCCCGAGCGCCCGGGCGCAGGTGGCCGTCATTTCCCGGGCCTGGCAGAACGCGGGCCTCACCCCGGACGACGCCGGGTACCTGGAGGCGCACGGTTCGGGAACCCCGCTCGGCGACGCCGTCGAACTCGAAGGGATCGCGGCCGCTTTCCGGGACCGCCCGGGCGTCCTGCCGATCGGTTCGGTGAAGACCAACATCGGGCACCTCGACCACGCGGCCGGGGTGTCCGGGCTCGTGAAGGCGATCATGGCCGTCGAGCACGGCGAGCTGTACCCGTCGCTGCACTTCGAACACCCCACCGGCGGAGTCGATCTGGCCGGCAGCGGCATCGAGGTGGTCACCGGGGCCCGGACGTGGAGCGACGACACCGGGCCGCGGCGGGCGGGGGTGAGTTCGTTCAGCCTCGGCGGCATCAACGCGCACTGCGTGGTGGAACAGCCACCGGAGCGTGCCGTCACCGTCCGACCCGACACCGGCACCACGCGGCTGGTGGGGGTGTCGGCGAAGAGCGTGGGCGCGCTGGCGACGCTGTGCGCCGAACTGGCAACGGCCGTGCGCGCGTACGACCTCGACGACGTCGCCTTCACCCTCAACCGGGGCCGGCCGCACCACGACCACCGGGTGGCCGTGCAGGCACGCAGCATTGCCGAACTCTCGCGGTCGCTCGCCGTACGTGCCGCGGAAGTCGGCGGCCGCGGCGAGAACCCCGCACCGGCCACTCGTCCGCGCCCGGCCGTGGCGTTGCTGCTGTCACCCGACCGGATGCCTGCCGCGCTGCGAGGCCGGGACCTGCCGCCGGAGCTTCCTGTCACCGGCGACGAGGCGGACCTCCTCGCCGGGCAGATCGCCGTACATGGGGAACTCCGCGCCGCCGGTGTCACCGTCGACGCCGTCCTCAGCGGCGGAGTGTCCCGCTACGCCGCCCGGTACCTGCGGGACCCACTGGCGGCGGTGGACGCCGCCGACCTCGCCGCCGCGGCCGCGAACCCCGCGTTCGACACGGACAGACTCGTCGCCGTCGCACAGGGAATGCTCGCCGACGGACCCGTCGTCTTCGTCGAGCCGAGCCCGGCGGGGCGCCTCGGCGCACTACTCGCCGACGCGCTCCGGGACGCCGACATACTTCGTGCGCCGGACACGTCCGACGCGGTCACGGACCTCCTCGCCGGTCTGTACGAGCGTGGAGTCGACCTCGACTGGACGGCCGTCGACGCGAGCGACGAGTCCGCCTGGCGCGTGCGCCTGCCCGGTCACCCGTTGCGCGGTTCACGGTGCTGGTTCGACCTTCCGGGCAGGCCCTACTGGACGGGCACACCCGACGTTCCTTCGGCGGAGCCGAACCCGGAACCGGTGACGGCGGCACCGGAGGACAGCCTCGACTGGCTGCAGACCACACTGCGCGAGCTGCTCCACACCGAGAGGGACGTCGACGCCGAGGACGACTACTTCGACCTCGGCGGAAACTCGCTCATCGGCATGCAACTCGTCGACCGGGTATCGGACCGGTACGGGGTCCGGCCCAAACTCATCGACCTCTACGAGCGGCCGAAGGTGTCGGACTTCGCCGCCCTCCTGGCCGGCGGCACATCCGCGGCCGGCGGGCTGCCCCCGATCACACCGCGCGGGCGGCACGTGATGTCGTTCGGTCAGGTACGCATGTGGTTCCATCATCAGCTCGACGCCGCCACCACCATCTACAACCTCCCGATGGTCAGCGACCTGCACGGTCCGATCGACGAATCCGCCGTCCGTGGAATGTGGGACGACCTCGCCGCACGGCACCGGGTGCTGCTGTCCAATTACGTCGAGGTCGACGGGGAGCCGGAACTGCGGATTCGCGACTCCCTCGGCGATTTCTTCCGCACCGCCGACGTGTCGGGGGAACCGGATCCGGTGGCCGCGGCCCGGGCACTGGTGCACGAGGCCGCGGCGGCGCCGTTCGACCTGGCCACCGATCCGCTCGTGCGGGCACTGCTCATCAGGCTCGGCCCGGACGAGCACGTCCTGCAGGTCACCACCCACCACTCCGTCAACGACGGGGGTTCGCCGAGGATCTTCGAGCAGGAACTGCCCGCCCTGTACGCGGCCCGCCGCGCCGGTCGCCCCGCCGACCTCGCGCCGCTCCCCGTCCAGTACTGGGACTACGCCCTGTGGCAGCGGGAGCTGATCGCGAGCGCCGCGCTCGACGGCGAACTCGACTACTGGAAAACAGTGCTCGACGACGTTCCGCTGCTGCGGCTGCCCACCGACTTCCCGCGCCCGGAGCGGAAGAACTTCACCGGGGCGTTCCACACGTTCACCGTCTCCGAAGAACTGACCCGGAGCCTGCGGGACGTGGCGCGGCGGGAGTCCGTGTCGCTGTTCGTGGTGCTGCTGTCCGCGTTCTACCTCCTCATGGCGAGCCGCAGCCGCCAGCGCGACCTCGTGGTCGGGACGCCGACGACCGGACGCAACCGGCCGGAACTGTCCGGCATGATCGGGTACTTCAACAGCACGGTGGCCCTGCGCGCCGACCTGTCCGGGGAACCGAGCATCTCGGAACTGTGCGTACGGGTGCGGGACGTCGTGCTCGGTGCCCTCGAACACCAGGAGATCCCGTTCGACCGCGTCGTCACCGCACTCACCGGCGACCGCGACCTCAGCCGGACACCACTGTTCGACGTCTGCCACGTCCACCAGGAACTGCCGGCGCTGCAGTCGCAGCACGGACTCACCGAGACGCTGTTCGACCAGGACGACCCCGCCGCCATCGCGTTCGGCGGGGTGCCGTCCGGCACGGCCAAATTCGACCTCACCCTCGTCACCACGGAACGGGGCGGCGAGGACGACATGGCCGCGGGACTCGAGTTCAGCACGGAACTGTTCACCGAACAGACCGCCGCCGGGCTGTGCGACGAATACGTCCGCATCCTGGAGGGAATCGTGGGATCGTCTCGCACGCAGACGATTTCGGTGTTCCTCACAGACTCGTCACCGGCACCTGCGACTGCATCGCCTGTTCCGCTTTCGGTTGCGCCACCACTGGTCCCGGCCGACCGGCCCCGGCAGCCCGCCGACGGCGCCGTACCGCCGATCTATTCCGTGGCACGGGTGACGGCGACGCTCGACGGATACCCGGACCTCCCGGAACTGCTCGCCGCCTGGCTCACCCTGCTCGCCTGGTACACCGCGCAGGACGAGGTGGCGGTGGCCGCGCTCGCGCAGCCGGGGGCGACGCCGCGGATCGTGGCCGTGGACCTGTCCGCGGAACCCACCTACCCGGAACTGGTGGAGACCGTGCACCGCGAGTTGTCTTCGGACCGCGGCGCGGTAGACCCGGCGGCGCAGCACTTCCCGGTGCGCTGCGACGGCGAACGCGCAGGCGGCGACGTCCTGGCGGACCGGTCACCCGTCGAACTCGGGCTGTCGTGGACCCGCGGTCCATCGGCGCTCACCCTCCAACTCGACTACGCCACCGACCTGTTCGACGCGAGCACCGTCGGAGCGATGCTCACCGACCTCCGCCGGCTGCACGCCGGACTGGTGGCTCACCCCGACCTGCCCACCCAGGAGGTGGCGATGGAATACGTGCATCAGGACGACACCGGCTTCACCACCGGCTTCACCTCGGGGGCAGTGCGATGAGCGGAAATGCACTGAGCATCGGTGTGGTGGGGGCGGGAACCATGGGCGCCGGGGTGGCCGAAAGTCTGGCTCGGGCCGGCCACGACGTCACCGTCGTCGACTCCGACCAGCAGGCCGTCGAACAGGCCCGGTCCCGGATGCGCGACTCGCTGCGGCTGGCGATACTCCTCGGCCGGACCGGCGGTCCGAAACCCGCCGAGGTCACCGCGCGGGTGCACTGGACGGGGCAGCTCACCGATCTGTGCGACGTCGCCGTCGTCATCGAGTGCGTCCCCGAGCGAATCGACCTCAAGGAGAAGATATTCGCCGAACTCGACCGGGTCTGCGCACCCGGCGCCCTCCTCGCGTCGTGCACGTCGGGCATCCCCGTCGACCGGCTCGCGGCGAGCACCACCAGGCCGGAACAGGTGGTCGGGCTGCATTTCATGAATCCGGCACCGCTCAAGGACACCGTCGAGGTGGTGCGGGGCCCGCGGACGTCGCCGCAGTCGCTGGACCGTGCGCTGGCTCTCCTCACCTCATTGGGAAAGACCGGCATCGTCGTCGGTGACGGCCCCGGATTCCTGCTGAACCGGGTCCTCATGCTCTGCATCGCCGAGGCGGCGGCCGCCGTCGGCGACGGCATCGCCGACGCGGAGACCGCCGACACGTTGTTCGAAGGCTGCCTCGGCCACCCGATGGGACCGCTGCGGACCGCCGACCTGATCGGCCTGGACAACGTCCACGACACGATGACCGCGCTACGCGAGCTGACCGGCGACGACCACTACCGCCCGCCCGCGACGCTCGTCGCCCTGGTCGAGGCCGGGCACCTGGGGCGCAAGACCGGACGGGGATTCCATGAGTACCGGTGAGGTGCTGCCCCTCACCTACGACCAGATCGCGGTACTCCGCGCCGACCTCGCCGACAACACGTTCGGCCAGTACCTCGAACTCGAGGGCCCACTCGGCGAAGACCGGTTCTGCCGCGCACTGCACCGGAYACTGTCCGAATGCCATGGCCTGCATGCCACATTCGTCCTCGACGGCCCCGAGCCCGGACAGATCGCCGGAACCGCGGTCACCGGTCCCGACGTCCTCGACGTCACCGGCCCCGGACTGCTCGCCACGACGTGGATCGACCGGGAACTGGCCCGTCCGATGGACCCCGCCGCCGGGCCGCTGTACGTACACGTCCTGTTCCGGCTACCGCACGGCCGATACGGCTGGTTCCAGCGCTACCACCGCCTGGTCAACGACGAGCCGGGCATGGCGGCGATCGTCCGCCGCACCGCCGAGGCCTATGAGTCGGGTGAGGCGGCGCCGACCGCGCCGCCGGAGACCCTGTCGTTCGCGGCGCCCATCATCCAGCTGACATCCGATGCCCGGTACCGCGAGAGCGACGCCTGGGCGGACGACAGGCACTACTGGGAGCAGTTGTCGGCCGGAGCGGCGCGACAGGAGATCCCACCCGGTCCGGAGGGCAAGCGCCGCGTCACCATTCCCGCCGACGGCACCCTCGTGCGGCTCGCGCGCCGCAGCGGCGGCGGCCCGGCAGCCGTCCTGCTCGCCGCGCTGGCGGTCTACGCCCACAGCCGCACCGGCATCGACGACGTGGTGATCGGACACCGGGAGCACGGCTCCACGACACCCGTGCGACTCACCCTCACACCGGATCTGACGTTCGACACACTGACCCGGCACGTGGGCCTGCAACTCCGCAGATCCCGCAGACACCGGTTCCTCGCCTCCGAAGACGGTGCGGGAGAACCGTGGTCGGTGACGGGCGGAATGCGCGAACCCCTCGGTGTCGAGCGCATCGGGGAGAGTGCCGTCGCCGTCGTGCAGCGGTGGCACTGCGCCGGCAACGGAGCGTTCGTGGAACTCGAGGACCGGGACGGCACCTGGGTCGTCGACGTGCACGGCCCGGCCGACGCCCAGGAGTTCGCCCGAATCCTCACCGCCGCAGCCGCGGATCCGGGTGTGGGTGTGGGTGGGGTGGGTGTGTGGGGGTCGGGTGTGGGGTTGGTGTGTGGTGTGTCGGGTGTGGGGGTGCGGTTGTTGCCGGAGATTTTGGCGGGGGGTGTGGTGGCGGGTGGGGGTGGGGTGGCGGTGTCGTGTGGGGGTGTGGAGTTGTCGTATGGGGAGTTGGATGGGTGGTCGAATCGGTTGGCGCGGGTGTTGATTGGTTGTGGGGTGGGTCCGGAGGTGGTGGTGGGGGTGGTGGTGCCGCGGTCGGTGGAGTTGGTGGTGGCGGTGTGGGCGGTGGTGAAGTCGGGGGGTGTGTTTGTGCCGGTGGATGTGGGGTTGCCGGTGGGGCGGGTGCGGGAGGTGTTGGTGGATTCGGGTGCGGTGGTGGGGTTGTCGGTGTCGGGGGTGGTGGTGCCGGGGGTGGTGGAGTGGTTGCGGGTTGATGATGTGTCGGTGGTGGAGGGGGTGTCGGATGGGGTGGTGTCGGAGGGGGAGCGGTTGGGTGGGTTGGGGGTGGGGAATGCGGCGTATGTGATGTATACGTCGGGGTCGACGGGGCGTCCGAAGGGGGTGGTGGTGTCGCATGGGGGGTTGGCGAATTTGGTGGAGGAGGTGCGGGTTCGGTTTGGGTTGTGGTCGGGGTGTCGGGTGTCGCATGTGGCGTCGCCGGGTTTTGATGCGGCGGTGTACGAGTGGTTGATGGCGTTTTCGGTGGGGGCGTGTTTGGTGGTGGCGCCGCCGGGGGTGTTCGGGGGTGCGGTGTTGGGGGAGTGGTTGGAGGTGGAGGGGGTGTCGCATTGTTTTGTGACGCCGTCGGTGTTGGGTTCGGTGGAGGGGTCGTTGGGGTCGGTGCGGGTGTTGGTGGTGGCGGGGGAGGTGTGTGGTCCGGAGTTGGTGGAGCGGTGGGGTGTGGGTCGGGAGTTGTTCGATGCGTATGGGCCGACCGAGGTGACGGTGCAGGCGACGGTGAGTGGTGCGTTGGTGCCGGGGGGTGTGGTGACGGTGGGTGGTCCGGGGGTGGGTGTTGAGGTGGTGGTGTTGGATTCGTGGTTGCGGCCGGTGCCGGTGGGGGTGGTGGGGGAGTTGTATGTGGGGGGTGTGGGGTTGGCGCGGGGGTATCACGGGTTGGTGGGGTTGACGGCGGCGTCGTTTGTGGCGAGTCCGTTTGGGGTGGGGGCGCGGTTGTATCGGACGGGGGATTTGGTGCGGTGGGATGGGTTGGGGTCGTTGGTGTTTGTGGGGCGGGCTGATTTTCAGGTGAAGGTGCGGGGGCAGCGGGTGGAGTTGGGGGAGGTGGAGTCGGTGTTGGTGTCGTGTCCGGGGGTGGGTGCGGCTGTGGTGGTGGTGGGTTCGGGTGGTGGGTTGGTGGGGTATGTGGTGCCGGAGGTGGGGGTTCGGGTGGATTCGGGTGCGGTGGTGGAGTTTGCGGGGTCGGTGTTGCCGGGTTTTATGGTGCCGTCGGTGGTGGTGGTGTTGGGGGAGTTGCCGGTGACGGCGTCGGGGAAGGTGGACCGTGCCGCACTACCCGCACCCGAGGCTCCGGTGCGGATGTTCCGGGCGCCGGCCACGCCGTTCGAGGCCGTCGTCGCCGACGTGTTCGGTGAGGTCCTCGGCGTCGACCGCGTCGGGGCCGAAGACCACTTCTTCCGTCTGGGGGGAGATTCGCTGTCCGCCACCCGTGTGGTCGCCCGCGTCGACGCGGCTCTCGGCGTCGACGTCGGCGTGCACGCCCTGTTCGAGGCGCCGACCGTGGCGGAGTTCGCGGAACGCGCGGCGAAGGCCGGTGCGCCGACACACCGGCCGGAACTGCGGGCGGCGCCGCGACCCGCGCGAATTCCGCTGTCCCTGGCCCAGACCCGCATGTGGTTCCTCAACCAGTTCGATACCTCCTCGCCTGCCTACAACATCGCCATGGCGTTCCGCCTCACCGGCGCACTCGACCTCGACGCCCTGCACGCCGCGGTGTCCGACGTGGTGCGACGCCACGAGACGCTCCGCACCCGGTTCCCGATGGCCGGCGAAGAACCGGTGCAGGTGATCGTGCCCGCCGCCGATGCGGTTCCGGACCTGCCCGTCACTACGGTGTCCAGCGAGGCGGAGTTGCGGGAGCTGCTGTCGGCGGCGGTCGCGCAGGGATTCGACGTCACGGAACAGATTCCGTTGCGGGCGGACGTGTTCGAGACCTCCGGCACCGACCGGACGCTGCTCGTGGTGGTCCATCACATCGTCGCGGACGGAGTGTCGATGGTCCCGCTCGCGCGCGACGTGACGACGGCCTACACCGCCCGGTCGGCCGGGCACGCCCCCGACTGGCCACCGACCACGGTCCAGTACGCCGATTTCACGCTCTGGCAGCGCCGACTCCTCGGCTCGGAAGACGATCCGCAGTCACTGGTGTCGCAGCAATTGGACTACTGGCGCAGCACACTGGCCGGGCTCCCCGCCGCGCTGGACCTGCCCGCCGACCGCCCGCGGTCGCTGCAACGCACACCGGACGGGAGCCGGGTCGGGTTCGAGATCGACGCCGACCTGCATCGCCGGCTGCTGGCGACGGCGTCCACGCACCAGTCGACGGTGTTCATGGTCGCGCACGCCGCCCTGGCCGCGTTCCTCGCGAGAATGTCCGGCACCGGGGACATCGCCGTCGGCACCCCCGTCGCCGGACGCGGCGAGGCCGCACTCGACGACGTCGTCGGAATGTTCGTCAACACCGTCGTCCTGCGGACCGTCGTGTCCGACGCGGACCGGTTCTCCGACCTGCTCGACCAGGTACGCGACGTCGACCTCGGTGCGTACGCGCACGCGGAGGTGCCGTTCGAGAAGGTCGTGGAAGCACTCGATCCGCCCCGCTCCACGGCGCATTCACCGCTGTTCCAGGTGCTGCTCGAATTCCAGAACGTCCAGCGCCCCGACCTCTCGCTGCCGGGCGTCGAGGTGCGCGGCATCGACCTCGGTGCCACGATCGCCCGGTTCGACCTGCAGCTGACACTGGCCGAGGAGTACACGGACGACGGAACGCCGGCCGGCATCACCGCCGGTTTCGCCTACGCCACCGACCTTTTCGACGCCGACACCGTCGCAGGCCTGGCAGACCGGTTCGTCCGGATGCTCGATGCGACCGTATCCGATTCGTCGATCCGGGTCGGCGACCTCGAGATCCTGGACGCCCTCGAACGGGACGAACTCGTACCGATGCGCGGCTTCCCCGCGGTCGCGGAACGCAGGCTTCCCGACGTCCTCACCGCGGGCGCCGCGCTCGCACCGGGCGCGACCGCGGTGTCGTGCGAAGGCGTCACGCTGTCGTACCGGGAACTCGACGAGCAGTCGAACCGGCTGGCCAGGGCGCTGATCGACCGCGGCGCCGGTCCGGACGCCTTCGTCGCGATCGGGGTGCCCCGGTCGATCGACTGGGTGCTGTCGGTGTGGGCGGTCGCGAAATCGGGGGCGGCCTACGTGCCGGTGGACCCCGCCCTGCCGCCCGCGCGCACCGGCGGCATGCTCGAAGATTCGGGTGCGATGCTCGGGCTGACGGTGACCGCGCACCGCGACCGGCTGCCCGGGGTGGTGCCGTGGCTGCTGCTCGACGATCCCGACGTCGTGAACGGATATTCCGGCGACGCGGTGACCGACGCCGACCGTCTGCGTCCGCTGAGAGTCGAGCACGCCGCGTTCCTGCTCTACACGTCGGGGTCGACGGGAACACCGAAGGGCGTCGTGCTCACACACGGCGGCATCGCGAATCTCGCTGTCGAGGAACGGGAACGGTTCGCGTCGATGCACGGGGCGCGGGTGTCGCACCTGGCGTCGCCGAGCTTCGACGCGTCCCTGTTCGAACTGCTGATGGCGTTCGCCGTCGGCGCGACGCTGGTGGTCGTGCCCCCGACGGTGCTCGGGGGACGGGAACTGGCCGAACTCCTCGCGAGCGAGCACGTCTCGCACGCGTTCTTCACCCCCACCATCCTCGACACCCTCCGCCCCGAGGATCTGCCGTCACTGCGGATTCTCGCCGTCGCGGGCGAACGGTTCCCACCCGAGATCGCCGACCGCTGGACCCCGGGACGGTTCGTCTTCAACGGATACGGACCCACCGAGGCGACGGTGCAGACCACGATCAGCGAGGTGCTGTCGCCCGACGAATCGGTGAACGTCGGCGGTCCGGGGCGGGGCGTCGACGTGATCGTGGTCAACACCTGGTTGCAGCCCGTCCCGGTGGGGGTGATCGGAGAACTGTACGTCGCGGGACCGGGGCTGGCACGCGGCTACCACCGGCGTCCGGCGCTCACGGGTGCGTCCTTCGTCGCGAATCCGTTCGGCGAAGCGGGCTCCCGCATGTACCGCACCGGCGACCTCGTGCGGTGGACGGAGATCGGGCGGCTGGAGTATGTGGGACGCAACGACTTCCAGGTGAAGATCCGCGGACAGCGGGTGGAGTTGGGCGAGATCGAATCGGTGCTGTCCCGCTGCTACGGCGTCGGCCGGGCGGCGGTCGCCGTGCACAGCGGCACCGGCGACCGGCTGGTGGGATACGTGACGGCGGAGCCCGGCGCGAGCATCGACACCGCCGAGGTGCTCCGGTACGCCGGGTCGCATCTCGCGCCGTACATGGTGCCCACCCAGCTGGTGGTCCTCGACCGGCTGCCCGTCGGCCGCACCGGCAAGCTGGACCGCCGGGCGCTCCCCGCCCCCGTGCTCGCGCCCCGGGAGTTCCGGGCACCGGCCACCCCGGTGGAGGAGGTCGTCGCGGAGGTCTTCGCCGACGTGCTCGGCATCGACCGTGTCGGGGCCGACGACGACTTCTTCGAACTCGGCGGCAACTCGCTCGTCGCGACCCGGGTGGCGTCCGCGCTCCGGGACCGGCTCGGCACCGACGTCGTCCTGCAGTGGATCTTCCGCAACCCGACCCCGGAGGGCCTCGCCCGCCGGATCGTCGACCCGTCGGTGCTCGGAAGCATGCCGGCCGACGACGTGCTGAACGTCGTCGTCCCGCTCCGGGCGTCCGGCGCGCAACCCGCCCTCTTCTGTGTGCACCCGGCGGGCGGACTCGCGCTGGGCTACGCCGGACTGATCGGGCACCTCTCGCCCGACCGTCCGGTGTACGGGCTGCAACTGCCGATCCTCAGCGGCGGAACGACGTTCGAGTCGATGGAACAACTCGCTCACCGATACGTGGTCGAGATGCGTGCCGTCCAGCCCCGGGGGCCGTACCACCTGCTCGGCTGGTCGCTCGGCGGTGTCATCGCCCAGGCGATTGCCGTGGAACTCCGTGAGTCGGGCGCCGAGGTCGGCACCCTCGCGATGATGGACAGCTACGTCGCGGAGGGCGAAAACTTCGGTGACCTCGAAGTGAACGCCGAGGAGTGGTTGCACGGGCTGGGCGTCGAATTCGAGGGCAGCGACGACGCCGGCACGTCGTACCGCGAGCAACTGCTCGAGATGCTCGGACGCTCGTTCGGCCGGGACCCGGCGTTCGCGTCGACCCTCCTCGCTCGCATCAGCACCGGGCTGGAGAACTCGAAGCAGATCTCCACCGGACACCGCCCGCGCGTGTTCGACGGCGACCTGCTGTTCTTCAGCGCCGCGCAATCCGCCGAAGGGGAAGAAGGCGAACGGCCGTCGCCGGGCGTCTGGCAGCCCGCGATCACCGGTGTCATCGTCGAGAACAAGGTGGACTGCGACCATCTGCGGATGACCACACCGCAAGCCCTCGCGGTGATCGGACCGATCCTGGAGAACTCCCTGGGGTCAGGCCCCGATCGCTCTGCCGATGACGGGCCAGGACTCCCGTAGCTCCGTCTCGAACAGCCCCCACGAATGGGTGYCCTGCGAGAGATACGCGAACGTCGCCGGAATCCCCAGCGAGTGCAATCGCGACTGGAACGCGACCGCACACACGTTGGTCACCATCTCGACCGCGCTGCCGCCGATCGTCTGCGGCACCACCAGCACCGGGTCGTGGTTGTCGATGCCGCCCGGAAGTCCGTTGCCGCTCGAGACGAACAACTCTGTGCCGCGCAGACGTTCGGCGTTCACCATCGGATCGTGCACCCGCCACTGTGGGTCCACAGCAGAGCCCCACATGTTGGTCGCGTTGCCGCCGCCCCGCAATTCCACCATCGACCGCACCATCGCCTGGCCGAGCAGTCCACTCGTCGCGGCGCAACCGCTGTACGAGCCGACGGCCCGGTAGAACCCCGGAGCCTGGACCGCGAGGTCGAGCACCGCGCCGCCAGCCATCGACACCCCGCCGATGGCGTTCGCCCCGGTGGTCGCGAACCGGCCGTCGATCGCGGCGGGAAGTTCGCTCGTCAGGTACGTCTGCCACTTGTTCCTGCCGAGGACCGGGTCGTCGGCATCCCAGTCGGTGTACATGCTGTACTGCCCGCCGATCGGCATTACCACGTTGACGTGCTTGTCGGCGAAGAAGTCCCGCACACCGGTGTTGTTGAACCACGAGATCCCATCCGAGCCGCCGCCGATGCCGGTGAGGAGGTAGAACGTGGGCGCCGGACCTGCCGACGCCGGAGAGATCACGTCGTTGGCCACCCACCGGCCCATCGACTCCGAATAGACGTCCACCCTGGTGATGCGCGGCTCCGCCGAAGCAGGCGACGGTCCGAGCGCCGCCCACGCGGAGAAGACCAGCAGCATCACCGCCGCAACACGCAGAGAGATCGCGGATCGCAGAGCTTCGAACGGTCGCATGGACGCCCCCTGGCTGTGGCCTGCCCTTCCAATCTAGGACTGCGGGGTACCTGCTTGGTGCGGTTCCCGTGAACCGGTGTAAAGATGATTCGGTGACCGACAACGACCGGCCCGACGAACGTTTCACGCTCGCAAGCGAGCGGACGTTCCTCGCCTGGATGCGGAGTTCACTCGCACTCCTGGCCGGTGGCATCGCGATGATCCACCTGGTCCCCGAATTCAGCACCGGATGGGTGCGGACGACCCTAGGACTGATCCTGATCGGCCTCGCCGCCGCCGCGGCCCTCGTCGGGATGCGGCGGTGGTCGCAGGTCGAGAGGGCGCTGCGCGACGGCGCACCGATGCCGCCGCCCCACGAGTTGTGGTTGTTCGCGGTGACCCTGACGGTGGTGGCACTGGGAGCGGCGCTCGCCAGCCTGGTGGCCGCGCTCTAACCTGCAGAAGAGGTTTGCATCTCGCGAACCGGACGTGAAGACGAAGGAGTACACGGTGGCCCACGAACTCAAGCTCGGTTACAAGGCGTCCGCGGAACAGTTCGGTCCGCGGGAGTTGGTGGAGCTGGGTGTGCTGGCGGAGCGGCACGGGATGGATTCGGCGACGGTGTCGGATCATTTTCAGCCGTGGCGGCACGAGGGTGGTCATGCGCCGTTCTCGCTGGCGTGGATGACGGCGGTGGGGGAGCGGACGGAGCGGCTGCAGTTGGGGACGTCGGTGATGACGCCGACGTTCCGGTACAACCCGGCGGTGGTGGCGCAGGCGTTCGCCACGATGGGTTGTCTGTATCCGGGGCGGATCATGCTCGGTGTCGGTACCGGCGAGGCGCTCAACGAGATCGCGACCGGTTTTGCCGGGGAGTGGCCGGAATTCAAGGAGCGGTTCGCGCGCCTGCGGGAAGCGGTCCGGCTGATGCGGGAACTCTGGCTCGGTGACCGGGTCGATTTCGAGGGCGACTACTTCAACACCAAGGGGGCGTCGATCTACGACGTGCCCGAGGGCGGGATCCCGGTGTACATCGCCGCGGGTGGTCCGGTGGTGGCCCGGTACGCCGGTCGCAGTGGTGACGGGTTCATCTGCACGTCGGGCAAGGGCATGGAGTTGTACACGGAGAAGTTGATGCCTGCGGTCGCGGAGGGGGCGGCCAAGGCGGAGCGGGATGTCGCGGAGATCGACAAGATGATCGAGATCAAGATTTCGTACGACACGGATCCGGAGTTGGCGCTCGAGAACACGCGGTTCTGGGCGCCGTTGTCGTTGACGCCGGAGCAGAAGCATTCGATCGAGGATCCGATCGAGATGGAGAAGGCGGCGGATGCGTTGCCGATCGAGCAGGTGGCGAAGCGGTGGATCGTGGCGTCGGATCCGGACGAGGCGGTGGCGCAGATCCGCCCGTACCTCGACGCCGGGTTGAACCACCTCGTGTTCCACGCCCCCGGGCACGATCAGAAGCGGTTCCTGGAACTCTTCGAGCGCGATCTCGCGCCCCGGCTGCGGGGGTAGGCGGCTCCGCCGCCCGTGCGTGGTTGACGAGCGCAGGGACTCGTTAGCCACTCACGGGCCCGAAGGGCCTCAGAGCATGTTCACGCGCTTGTAGAGCCGCCGGGAAGGACCGCCCAGCAGATCGGCCTCGTCCAGGAACCGCATGAGCGGCTGCGAACTCTCCCGGATCTTCTCGGCCCGGAACCGGTTTTTCTTCGCCTCGCGCACCGCGCGTTCGGTGTCGAGGCCGGCTGCCGCGTAGACGGCCGGGTTGATCATGCTGGAGACGATCAGGTTCGACGCGATCGCGATGCAGGCGCGGCTCGCCGCGCGGTGCACCCTGCTCATGCCCTCGGCCCGTCGCAGGGTCTCCTCCCGGGCGAAGCGCATGTGCCGGGCCTCTTCGACCACGTGAATCTTGCTGGTGACGCGGACGATCGGCTGGACGCGGGTGTCCTTCATCCAGTCGCGCTGCATCACGTCGAGGATCTCCTCGGCGACGAGAATGCCGGCGTACGCGACCTCCCCCGACGCGAGCGCCTTGAATCCGCGCCCCAGCGTGACCACCGACTTGCGCGGAACGTAGGAGGGGCATCCGAACTTCTCGGCGGTGCGCGCGAACATCACGGAGTGCCTGCATTCGTCGGCCACCTCCGTCAGCGCGAACTGGAAATGCGCCTGTGAGGCGTCCTTGGCGTACATGTCCCGGATGACCATCTGCTGGAGAATCATCTCGAACCAGATTCCGGTGCCCATGATCGACGACACCTCGTGCTTCGTCAGCGTGATCTGCTGCGCGAACGTCATCTCGTCCCACATCGGCGTGCCGTACAGCGAGGACCACTCGGGAGTGAGGCCGTACAGGTCGTCGGGGACGGGCGCGTCCCAGTCCACCTCGACCGTCGGGTCGTACGACATGCGTGCGGAGGACTGGAGAAGCCGGGCGCCGGTGTCCTGGCGATCCGTGATCTTCGGATTGCGGATAGCGAGCGTCGAGCGTGCCATGAGATCCCTCCATGTCAGTGTAACCAGCAGTTACATCTAATCATGGCGGAGGGTTCTCTTGACGTCAATGGCTCTTGTGTACAAATGATGGACAACTGTCGCGTGGTTCTTCGGGAGTCAAGGCCTCGGTGATGATCCCCACAACTCCGACTCGGGGCTTGCTCAAAATTTGCCGATCGTCTGTAGTGAGTTCTCGGCAGCGGGCCCGGATGATCCCTTGCCTGGCACCACCCGGCAGAAAGTGGAATGAACCCATGTCTGATCAGAAGAGTGCCGCACAGCCCCACAGTGCCGATGTCGTCGTCGGTGCTCGCGTTCGCGTCCGCCGCGACGCCGACGCTCCCGCGCCGGGCGTCGTGATCGAGGATTTCGCGGACCTGTCCCAGTCCGAGGGACTCCTCGGGCGCGATTGGGCGCCCGTGCACCGCTGGGCCGTCGCCCTCGACGACGGACGCCTCGTCTTCGCCGACGACGGCGAACTCGACCTCGACACCGAGTCGCCCAAAGCTGCGTGCGGCTGATTCAGCCGAGTCCGTCGGCGATCTCCTGAAGTTGCTCGACAGTACCTGCGGCGATCGTTCGCACCTGTTCGGTGATGACGGAGATCGGCCAGTCCCACCACGCGATGCGCACCAGCGCGGCGATCTCGGATTCCGAATAGCGGTCCTTGATGTGGACGGCCGGATTCCCGCCCACGACGGCATAGTCCGGCACCGATCGCGTCACCACCGAACCGGTCGACACGATCGCGCCGTGCCCGATGCGCACGCCGGGCATGATCGTCGCGTTGCCCCCGATCCACACGTCGTTGCCGACGACCGTGTCGCCGCGGGACGGTAGATCCGCGAGCAGATCGGCATGCTCGGCCCACGCGCCTCCCATGATCGGAAAGGGGAAGGTCGAGACGCCGCTCATCCGATGGTTCGCGCCGTTCATGATGAACGTCGTCCCCGTCGCGAACGCGCAGAACATTCCGATGATCAATCGATCCGGACCGTAGTGGTGCAGGACATTTCGCGTCTCGAACTCGTCCGCGAACTCGGGATCGTCGTAATAGCTGTACTCCCCGACCTCGATCAGCGGGTTGTCGATCAGGGGTTTGAGCAGGACTACCCTGGGCTGACCCGAAACGGGGTGCAGTGTCATCGGATCCGGTGCGGCACTCGTGGGCAACTGCTTCTCCATTCCTTGGCGCAGGCGTGCGCGACCTCCTGTATAGCGCCGTGTGGCGCTGCGCTGCACGCGGTTTACGGCGGATTCGGCTATTGCCATGAGTTATGGGTGATTGCTAGAGTCGAACAAAGTTTCGAACAACCTCGGGGGAGGGCTGGTCGTGGGGGATGTGGTTGCACCGGATCTGGAGGAGTTGCGGGCGTTCACGGCGCGGTTGCGGTGTGTCGGGCCGTGTGGTGAGGCGGGGTTGGGCATCGAGTGGCTCGACGCGGTGGAGGCGCTGAAGTCGGTGGGGTGTGCGGTGCAGGCGGTGGTCACCGACGATGTCGCCACCTGCATGCGGGAGGACCGCAAGGTTCGGGGGTTGCCGCGGGCGGAGTGGGACCGCGGTATCGCCTCACAGATCGCGTTGGCGCGCAGGGAGTCCCCGAACCGCGGCGGCCGGCATCTGGGGTTCGCTCGGGCGGTGGTGCACGAGATGCCGCACACGTTGGCGTTGTTGCGGTCCGGTCGGTTGAACGAGTGGCGTGCCACCCTCCTGGTGGGGGAAACAGCCGGTCTGTCGGCGGCGGATCGTGCGGTGGTGGATCGCCGGTTGTGTTCGGACCCGGACATTCTCGACGGGGTCGGGGACCGCGGCCTGGTCGCGAAGGCGAAGGCCCTGGCGGTGGAACTGGATGCGGCCGCGGTCGTGGCCCGGTACCGCAAGGCGGTCTCGGAGCGGCGGGTCACGACACGGCCGGCGCCGGATTCGATGGCGTATCTGAGTGTGCTGCTGCCGATGGAACAGGCCGTCTGCCTACATGCCACATTGGGGCGCGACGCGGACAGTCTCATCGCCACCGGGAACAGCGGTGGCCGCACTCGGAATCAGGTGATGGCGGATCTGTTGTTCGACCGCGGCACCGGGGCATCGGTGACCTCGGGGGTGCCGGTGGCGGTGAACCTGGTGATCTCCGACGAAACACTGCTGGCGGGTGAGAGCGAGGCGGCGGACCTGGTGGGGTTCGGGCCGGTGCCGGCGGGGATCGCCCGGAAACTGGTGGCGGACGCCCTTGAGGGGGAGACCGAAACCACGTTGCGGTTGATTTACTCGTGCCCGGTGTCGGGGTCGTTGACGGCGATGGAATCGCAGGCGCGGACGTTCCCGAAAAGCTTGCGGAAGTTGATCGATCTCCGGGACCGGACGTGCCGGACGCCGTGGTGTGATGCGCCGATCCGCCATCATGATCACATTCTCTCGCGCCGCAAGAAGGGTGCCACCACGGCAGATAATGGGGCCGGGTTGTGTGCGGCCTGCAATTACGCGAAGGAGGGCGACGGCTGGACCGCGCGCCCCGTCGGTAGGCATGGCCGAACGCATCTCTTCGACCTCGGCACTCCGACGGGGCACCATTACCGGTCCGCGGCCCCGCGCCTCCCGTCCGCGGCACGACGGTCGGAGATCGAAGCGATCCTCATCGCGCATCTGCGAGCGTCATGAGTTCGAACCGGGGCGCGGCCGCGCGGAACGTCTCACGCGGCGGTGAGTGCGAACACCCGCATCGTGCGGTTCGTTCGGTGCTCGTAGACGCCGTAGACGCGCACCATCTCGTCGAATTCGCGATAGATCCGCGTCCGCTCCGGTTCCGCGAGCAGGGTTGCGGTGACGGGGATGTCCTTCCCGCCGATGGTGACCTTCGCGTTCGGCTGGGCGAGGAGGTTCGCCGACCACGCCGGGTGGTGATCCTGCCCGAAGTTGCTGCCCACGACGAAGATCTGCTGTCCTTCGCGGTAGTACAGGAGTGGGCTCGTCCGCGGCGCGCCCGATTTCCGACCCGTGGTGGTCAGCAGGACCACCGGTGCGGCGATCGGGCCGAGGATCGTGAAGCGTCCCCTGCTCTTCTGCAGGAGCAGGCGATCCACTCCGGCGAGGTTCCGGATCACCCACGATCCGGGTCGGGTGGCGGCAAACGTAGCGGCGGGTTCGCGRAGGAAACTGGTCTCGCTGCCCCATCGGACGTCGGGGAAGGGTGATTCGGCCATACGCCATCTGACCGTCGGGACGGAGCGGTGTCAATCACCCAGCGGCGGTGTCCGGATACGCTATGGCCATGGCTGCGCCCGCGACACCTTCGCCTGTGAATCCACCCGCACGTCCTCAGCCCTCGAGTATCTTCATCGCCTCACCGGAGGGGGACACCGGAAAGTCCACCATCGCGCTGGGTGTCCTGCAGATGCTGTGTGCGTCGGCGGCGAGGGTGGGTGTCTTCCGCCCCATCGCCCGGTCGACGGAGGAGACCGATTACATCCTCGAATTGCTCCTCGAGCACACGACGGCCGACCTCGGGTACGAGGAGTCGCTGGGGGTCACGTACGAGCATGTCCACGCAGACCCGGAGGGCGCGCTCAGCGAGATCGTCGCCCGGTACCACCAGGTGGCGGCGCAGTGCGATGCTGTCGTGGTGATCGGCAGCGATTACACCGACGTGGCCAGCCCGAGCGAGCTCGGCTACAACGCCAGGATCGCCGTGAACCTGGGCGCACCGGTGTTGCTCGCAGTGAAGGGAGTCCGGCGCACCCCCGAGGAGGTCGCGCAGCTCGCCCAACTTGCCATCGGTGAACTGACCGGTCACCACGCGCACCTGCTGGCCGTGGTCGCCAATCGATGCAACCCCGACGAACTCGACGCCGTGACCGACGCGTTGGCGTCCACCGGTGTGCCCGCGTGGAGCCTGCCCGAGATCCCGCTGCTGGTCGCACCGACCATGGCCGAACTTCTCGAGTCGATCGACGGCAGCCTGTTCAGCGGCGACCCCGAGTTGCTGCACCGGGAGGCGCTGCGGGTGCTGGTCGGGGGAATGACGGCCGAGCACATTCTCGAGCGGCTGACGGAGGGCACGGTGGTGATTGCCCCGGCCGACCGGTCCGACGTGCTGCTGGCGATGGTGAATGCGCATGAGGCCGAGGGGTTCCCGTCGCTGGCGGGCATCATCATGAACGGTGGGCTGGTGCCGCACCCGGCGATCGCGAAGCTGATGGCCGGCCTCAGGCCGCGGTTGCCGATCCTCACCACCGATCTGGGCACGTTCGACACGGCCAGTGCGGCCGCTCAGACCCGTGGCCGGGTGGCGGTCGGCTCGCAACGCAAGATCGACACCGCCCTGAGTGTCATGGAACTCCGGGTGGACGCGCCGACGCTGCTGGAGCGGTTGAAGCTGCCCATCCCGTCGGTGGTGACTCCGCAGATGTTCGAGTACCAGCTGATCGACCGCGCCCGCCGGGACCGCAAGCACGTCGTGCTCCCGGAGGGCGCCGACGACCGCATCCTGCGGGCGGCGGGGAGGCTGCTGCAACGGCAGGTGGCGCAGTTGACCATTCTCGGCGACGAGGTGCAGGTGCGTCGCCGCGCGGCGGAACTCGGTGTCGACCTCGCGGAAGCGCAGGTCCTCGACCCGCGGACGTCCGAACATGCCGGTCCGTTCGCGGAGGAGTACGCGCGGCTCCGCGCCCACAAGGGCATGAGTGTGGACCGCGCCCGCGAGGTGATGACCGACATCTCGTATTTCGGAACCATGATGGTGCACTTGGGAATCGCGGACGGCATGGTCTCCGGTGCCGCGCACACCACGGCGCACACCATCCGGCCGTCGTTCGAGATCATCAAGACGCAACCGGGTGTGTCCACCGTGTCGAGCGTGTTCCTGATGTGCCTGTCCGACCGGGTGCTCGCGTACGGTGACTGCGCGGTGGTGCCCGACCCCACGGCCGAGCAGCTGGCCGACATCGCGATCTCGTCGGCGCAGACGTCGTCCCAGTTCGGCATCGATCCGCGCATCGCGATGCTGTCGTATTCGACGGGCGACTCGGGCAGCGGCGCGGATGTCGACAAGGTGCGCTCCGCGACCAAACTGGTGCGGGAGCGTAGGCCGGACCTGTTGGTGGAAGGCCCCATTCAGTACGATGCCGCCATCGAGCAGAGCGTGGCCGACAAGAAGATGCCCGGTTCGGAGGTGGCGGGCAAGGCGACGGTCTTCATCTTCCCCGACCTCAACACCGGCAACAACACGTACAAGGCGGTGCAGCGCAGTGCCGGAGCGATCGCGGTCGGGCCGGTGCTGCAGGGTCTCAACAAACCCGTCAACGACCTGTCGCGAGGGGCGTTGGTCGAGGACATCGTGAACACCGTGGCGATCACGGCGATCCAGGCGCAGGGAGCAGAGCAGTGAGCGAAGGCAGCGAAGGTTCCGTCCTGGTGGTCAATTCCGGTTCGTCGTCGATCAAGTTCCAGCTGGTCCACCCGGACACCGGGAAGTCCTCGGCGTCCGGTCTCATCGAGAGGATCGGGGAACCCGAGGGGCGCATCGTCTATCACCACCGCACCGGGTTGGCGGAGCGCCACGTCCACATCGCCGACCACCGGGCGGGGCTGAAGATGGTGTCGGACATCGTCGCCGAGGTGGGGCGTCCGCTGCGGGAGGCGGGGATCGTCGCGGTCGGGCACCGCATCGTCCACGGCGGCGACGTGTTCTACGAGCCGACGATCATCGACGACGCGGTGGTGCAGTCCATCTCGGACCTGTCGGCGCTTGCGCCGCTGCACAATCCGGCGAACGTGATCGGGATCGAGGTGGCGCGCGAGGAGTTGCCGGACATCCCGCACGTCGCCGTGTTCGACACCGCGTTCTTCCACACGCTGCCTGCGGAGGCGTCGACGTATGCGATCGACCGGACGGTCGCGCAGGAGCACGCCATCCGGCGGTACGGCTTCCACGGCACCTCGCATCAGTACGTGTCGGGGCGGGCGGCCGAGTTCCTCGGCCGGGGCCTGTCGGAGCTGAATCAGATAGTGCTGCACCTCGGGAACGGCGCGTCGGCGTCCGCGATCCGCGGGGGACTGGCCGTCGACACGTCCATGGGCCTGACTCCGCTCGAGGGTCTCGTCATGGGCACGCGGTCCGGCGACGTCGACCCCGGGGTGATCCTGCACCTGCACCGCAGCGGCATGGGTGTCGATCAGATCGACGACCTGCTGAACCGGCACTCCGGACTCAAGGGCCTGTCCGGGGTCAACGACTTCCGGGCGCTGCTGGCACTCGTCGGCGAGGGCGACGAGGACGCGGCGCTGGCCTACGACGTGTACGTGCACCGGCTCCGCAAGTACATCGGCGCCTACCTGGTGGAACTGGGCGGCGTGGACGTCATCACGTTCACCGGGGGAGTCGGCGAGAACAACGTCGACGTCCGCCGCGACAGCCTGGCGGGGCTGGGCCGCCTCGGCATCGTCGTCGACGACGACCGCAACCGCGCGGATTCCCGGGACGCCCGCCGCATCTCGGCGGACGAGTCCGACGTCCAGGTGCTGGTCGTGCCGACCAACGAGGAGTTCGCGATTGCCCGCGCCGCGGTGGAGCTGGTCGGGGTCTGAGTGTTACAGCAGGCTCCTGGGCCTGATGGCGTTGGCGAGGTCCACCAGCGTGTACCGGTGGGTGCGCTCGGGGGCGTTGCGGGCCAGCGCCCGCAGACCGGCCTCGGCGCCCTTGCGTAGTCCCCGTTCGGTGAACGGCACCCCCAGGATCTGCTCGAGTTCCGTTGCCGACGTGTGACCGGCACGCATCCAGTCCAGCGCCGTGCCCAGCACGAGTGTGCGCATCTGCAGCGCCCGGCTCTCCTCGGGTGCGAGCGCGGTGACGCGGAGCGCCGCCTCCCGCAGCGCCGCCTCGTCGATCTCCTCGATCGGCCTGCCGGACAGCAGCATCAGCACACTCGTCATCTGGGCCATGGTGAAGTGCCGGGACGTCGCGGGAACCTGATCGAGCGCGGCGATGGCGCCGGGCAGATCTCCGCGTTCGGTGAGTTGGCGGGCCAGCCCGAATGCTGCGCTCACCAGGCTGTGATCGGTGCGCCACACCGTCCGGTAGTACTTCTCGGCGAAGGTCCGCCACCGGTGGGAATCGGAGCTTTCGCAGTGCTGCAGAATCAGTTCGGCGGTGGCCGCGAGGGCAAGTTTGGGAGCCGTTTCACCGGGCATCGCCTGCAGCACGGACTCGAACCGGGGGAATGCCGTCTCGTACTCGCCGTCGATCAGCGTCGCGAGTCCGGCGTACCAGTCGACGCGCCAGTTCCCGCCCATCTCCGCCTCCAGGTCGCGGAGGAGTGTGGTCGCGGTGGCGGCGTCCCCGAGGTCGAGGTGCGCCTTGATCTCGGCGAGGGTCAGTTCCCGGGAGAACGACACGTCCAGGTCGCCGACGACCCGCTCGATACCGCTCTCGCGGGCGTGCCGAATGGAATCGAGGGTCTGCTGCGGTTCGCTGTGCACCGCGGCGGCCAGGAGCTGGGCGTTGGGGTCGGCCGGGTCGATCAGCGGCACCGCCAGGGCCTGCGCCACCGACAGCGGGTCGAGATTCCTGTCCCGTTCGACGCCGTCGACGTACACGTCCGTCTGCTCGACGGCCTCGTTCGTGCCGAAAGTCGTTCGTTGCTTGCTGAACACGGTCGACAGTCCGGGATGCTCCTCGCCGGTCTGCTGCGCGAGCACCTCGCGGAGTACGGCGGTGAGCTGACCGGCCATCTCCTCGGCGGACGCGAACCGCCTGCTCGGATCGGGGTCGGTGGCGCGCAACAGGAGTCGGTGGAAGAACTCGTATTCTGTCAGGAGCGGCGCCTGCTCGGGGGAGGGGATCCCGTCGAGGTACCGGCCCTTGTCGGACGGCATGTCGAGCGTCAGCACTGCGAGTGTGCGCCCCACCGTGTAGATGTCGGAGGCCACGGTCGGGCCGGTCTTGACGATCTCCGGCGCCTGATACCCGGGCGTGCCGTACAGGTACCCGTAGTCCTCGATGCCGGCGACGGCGCCGAGGTCGATCAGCTTCAGGGCGTCCTCGGTGACCATCACGTTGTCGGGTTTGAGGTCGTTGTACACCAGACCGGTGGAGTGTAGATATGTCAGTGCGGGAAGGATTTCGAGCACGTACGCGATGGCCTGCTCGACCGGCATGCGCTCGGGCCTGATGTGCGTCGACAGGACGTCGCGCAGCGAATGACCGCCCACGTACTCCATGACGATGTAGCCCATCGGGGTTCCGTCCGACCGGGGATGCTCCACGAAGTTGAAGATCTTCACGATGCTCGGGTGCGCCACCTCGGCGAGGAACTGGCGTTCGGCCACCGCCACCGCCTGCGCCTCGGCGTCGCCGAAGTGCAACAGCCCCTTGAGAACCACCCACCTGTCGCTGACGTTGCGGTCGATGGCCAGGTAGATCCAGCCGAGGCCGCCGTGCGCGATGCAGCCCTGCACCTCGTACTGGCCGCCGATCAGTTCGTTCGGATCGAGGAGCGGCCGGAAGTCGAAAGTCGCTCCGCACGAGGGGCACAGACCGAACTCGGAGGCCTCGGACGTGGGGCCGCTGCGGCCGACCGGCTTGTTGCACTTCCAGCAGAAGCGCTTGCCCTCGGGGACCTTCGGGTCGGTCATCACCGCCGACGCCGGGTCGAGTGTCTTGACGACGGGCACCTCGACGAGTCCGCCGCCGAGACGCAGGCGCTGCCCGGACCGGGTGCGCGGTGACCGCGTCGAGCGACCGGTGCCGGACGCACCCGACGGCCGGGACGTCGGCGCCGCCTGGGTGGCCGGCCCCTCGTCCAGTTCTTCCCGAACTGCTGCTTGCGTGGCCTCGTCCAGCTCTTCCCGAACTGCTGCCTGCGTGGCCTCGTCCTCGGGTTCCCGGACCGCGGCCTGGGTGGCGAGGTCCGGGTCGGTGGACTCGGGGTTCTTCGAATGTTGCGGCATGCGTCCCCTCAGTCCTGGTACACGGCGGACGGCGGGGCGGGGGACGGGCCCAGCACCGACAGCCACTGGTCGTACATTCTGGTCCAGGTTCCGTCGCTGCGGATCCGTTCGAGTGTGCGGTTGACGAACCGCACGAGGTCCTCGTTCGCCTTGGTGATGCCGATGCCGTACGGTTCGGCGCCCATGCTGTCCCCCACGATCTCGAGGTACGGGTCCTGGGACGCCAGGCCGGCGAGGATCGTGTCGTCGGTGCTCACCGCGTCGACCTGCCGCTGCTGCAGGACCACCAGGCAATCCGACCACATGGGGACCGTGAGGATCTCGGCGGTCGGCGCGACCTTCTGCAACCGGGTCAGCGACGTCGTGCCGCGGACGACGCAGACCCGCTTTCCGCCCAGGTCGGCGGCGCTGCGGATCGGGGATCCCTTCACGACCAGAACCCGCTGCTGCGCCTCGAAGTACTCGGAGGAGAACGCCACCCGTTCCTTGCGGTCGCAGGTGATGGTCATCGTCTTCGCCACGATGTCGACCATCGACTCCTGCAGCGCCTTCTCACGATTCGCCGACGTGAGAATGCGGTAGTCGAGCCGGTCCGGGTCGCCGAACAGGTCCCGCGAGATCTCCCGGGCGACGTCGACGTCGAAGCCCTCGACGGCGCCGGTCGCGGGAGCGCGGAAACTCATCAGGTTGCTGCCCGTGTCGAGGCCGACGACGAGACGCCCCCGCGCGCGGATGGCGTCGACCGTCGGCATCGGCGTGTCGGAGTCGGGGAACGGGCGCAGGCTCGCGGTGGGGTCGCCGCAGTCCTTCTCGGGAGCAGGCGGGGCGGCGCTGGTCTCGGGGGCCGGTGCCGCGGCCGCGGGAAGCGGGGGTTCGGTGTAGGACACGTTCGGCGATCCGACGTGCTCCGGAGCGGCCTCGGCGCACCCGCCGATCAGCAACGTGGCCGCCAGCAGCACCAGCGCGATCCGGTGCCGCCTCACTGGTATTCCCTCAACCGAGGCCACAACCCGATGATAATTCCGGCGAACGCGACGAGCGTGAGGACGAGGGCGCCGGAACCGAGTGCGGTCAGCACCCGGGCCGCGGACTCGACGTTCGACCGCAGATGGTCGCGGGCGGTCCCGATCCCGTCGGTGAGCGCATCGTCGACGGCGGTGAACTGGGCCGCGGAATCCGAGGGTCCCGGCCCGATGGCAACCGTTGCCGCCGAAACGAAGTCGCCCTTCGCGAGGATCTCGTTCATGCGATCGTGCGCCGAAGACCAGCTTTTCCAGGCGTCCTCGGCCCGCACCACCTCGTCGTGGCCGACCGCGCGGTCGCCGTCGTGCGGATAGCCCGACAGCAGGGTGTCGAGCTGACCGGACTTGTCCTCGAAGACGGCGTCGTAGTCGCCGTTAGAGTCCCGGCGGACCAGTTTGAGCGTCTCCTCGGTGCGCGCCTGCTGCGCCAGGATGCGCGCCGCGGTCAACTCGTGCATCGGTCGGGCGCCCTGGGTCAGCGCCCGCTTGGTGTCGAGGGAGGAGACCAACCCGGCGACCAGCATCCACACGAGGAGGATCGCGGTGCACGACGACGCCAGGATCAACCCGAGATTGAACGTGCGCCTGCTCAGCCGTGCGAGGACGACCTGCGCGACGAGCAGCGCGACGAGCGCGACGAGGACCAGGATCAGCGCCGTCCAGGGTGGACGGGAGTAGTCCCGCTGTATGTCCGCGACGTCGGTTTCCTGCCGGGCGTGCAACTCCTGGGCCTTCGGCAGCATGCTCGTCTGCATCAGCGTGGATGCCTCGCTGAGGTAGGCCGCGCCCACGGGGTGACCGGTGCGGTTGTTGGCCCGCGCGGTCTCGACGAGACCGGAGTAGACGCTGAGGTCGGTGGAGATGGAGGCGAGAAGGCGCCTGCTGTCCACGTCGCTGGGGGCGAGCCCGCCGGACGCGTACACGAGGTCGGCGGAGGCCGTGCCGAGCGCCTGCGCGTACGTGTCCCGGAGTTCGGGGGGTTCGAGACCGCCGGAGATGAACGCGGTGGTGGCCGCGGCGTCCGCCACCGACAGGGCGCTGTAGAGGTTCTGCGCCGAGAACGACAGCGGTTCGGTCTCGGCGAGGACGCTGTCGAGGGTGGCCTCCCTGCCGTTCACGGTCGACGCGGCCACGAATCCGGCGGTCAGGGTGAGCAGCACCAGGAGCGCGCCGAGGGCGGTGAGCTTGGCGGGTGTCGACCCCAGGAAGGCCCGAAGTTCCTTACGACGCGCGACGGCGGGGTCGACGTCGTCGTCCGCGGCGGCAGACAGGGCGCGGCTGCCGTGGGGTTCGATCGACGGCGCCTCACGCAGAACCACGTCGCACCCCTCCCGTGTCACGGCCGCACCTTGTGGGGAGCATATAAGCAGGAGTCGGTGACTGGGGATATCGGGCACTTCCGGCAGAAACCGTTAGTGTGAGGGAACTGCAGGGAGACCCATCAGGTCGGACAGGGGTAGTCGATGCGTGGTGACGGTGACGGCTGGGCGACCGGGCCGGACGGCAGTCGTCATTGGGGCAAGCACGGTGCGGCCGGGTTGTTGCTGCGTGCGCCGCTCCCGGACGAGACGCCGGCCGTGCTCTTACAGCACCGTGCGGCCTGGAGCCACCAGGGCGGGACGTGGGCGTTGCCGGGCGGTGCCCGGGACAGCCACGAGACCACGACCCACGCCGCGGTACGCGAGGCGCACGAGGAAGCCGGCATCGAGAGTGCGGCCATCAGAGTCCGCACCGAGGTCGTCACCATGAAGGCCGCGAGCGGCTGGAGTTACACCACGGTGATCGCCGACGCCGAGCGTCCACTGCCCACCGTCGCGAACGGTGAGAGCACCGAACTGCGCTGGGTGCGGGAAACCGACGTCGCCGGGTTGCCACTGCACCCCGGGTTCGAAGCGGGGTGGCCGCAACTGCGCACCACCGAGGTGCGGCTGCTGCTCGACCGGTACGACGTGCTGGGTGAGAGCGGCGCGCTCGCGCAGCTGTCGAAGGCACTGCCCCGCACCGTGCACCTGCCCGACGGCACCTACGGGTGGCTGCCGCGCGTCGAGGTGCTCGAGGCACTGGACACGGTCGGTCGCCTCGCCGAACCGGCAGGTCACGGCACCACGCTGGGGACGGTGACCGCGGTCGTCACCACCGACCCCGAGCTGATCGAACAGTTGCCCGCCACGGTCGTGGTCCTACCGCCCGCCACGGTGCGAGACTGGCTCCAGCAGGCGTAACTACGCGTTCTGCTGCAGCAGGGCGGACAGTGAGCGCGCGGCGGCCTGCGGGTCGCGGGCCTCGGTGATGGCCCGCACGACGACGATCCGGTCGGCGCCTGCGGCGAGGATCTCCGGAACCCGGGACTCGTCGATGCCGCCGATCGCGAACCACGGGCGGTTCGGCGCGGAGTCGGCGGTCGAGCGCACCAGGTCGATGCCCGACGCGGTCCGCCCGGGCTTGGTGGGGGTCGCCCACACCGGTCCGGTGCAGAAGTAGTCGACGCCGTCCTCGATCGCCGCGAGGCTGGCCTGGGCGCGGCTGTGCGTGGACCGGCCGATCAGCACATCCGAACCCACGACGGTCCGCGCGTAGGGGACGGGCAGATCGCCCTGGCCGAGGTGCAGGACGTCGGCGCCTGCGGCCAGCGCCATGTCGGCCCGGTCGTTGACGGCGAGCAGCGCCCCGTGCCGCCTGGCCGCGGCCGCGAGCACCGACAGTGCCGCCAGTTCGTCCCTGGCGTCCATCGTGCCGAACTTCTTCTCACCGGCCGAGCCCTTGTCGCGGAGCTGGATGATGTCGACGCCGCCGGACAGCGCGGCCTCGGCGAACTGCGCCAGGTCGCCCTTCTCGCGCCGAGCATCGGTGCACAGGTACAAACGTGCTGTTCCGAGGCGGCGCCGACGGTCCGTGAGGTTGCTGTGATGTGAGGTGGTCACGGCATGACGGTAGCCTCTACGGTGAAAGTGCAACACGGGAGTCCCGGGGAACGTGGGGCTGAGAGGGGCTCACGCCGAGCCCGACCGTCATACCTGACCCGGATCATGCCGGCGCAGGAAGTGAGGTGGAGTTCAATGGCGAGATCGGTATCCGTCGTCGGAGGCGGAGTGATCGGCCTGTCGATTGCGTGGCGAGCAGCCCGCAACGGCTGGTCGGTGAAGCTGTACGACCCGTCGATCGGTTCGGGAGCGTCCTGGGTGGCGGGCGGCATGCTCGCCCCGCTGTCCGAGGGCTGGCCCGGTGAGGAGAGCGTCCTCGAACTGGGGAGCGCGTCGCTCGACCGGTGGCCCGAGTTCGGGAAGGAACTGGAGGCCGGGGCCGGCGTCGACCTGTTCACGTCGGAGGGTTCGCTCACCGTCGCGTTGGACGGCGCCGACGCCGAAGACCTCCGGACCATCGCCGAGTGGGTGGGGGCGCAGGGCCGGGATCTGCAGATCCTGAATCGCGCCGAGGTCCGCGCCCTCGAGCCGATGCTGGGTCGCGGAGTCCGGTTAGGGCTCTTGGCCGTCGACGAACTGGCCGTCGACAACAGGCTGCTCCTGCAGGCGTTGCAACGGTGTGCCGTCGACGCCGGGGTGGAGCTGATCGGTGAGGCCGTGCGCAGTCTGGACGGGCTGGGCGCGGACCAGATCGTCGTCACCGCGGGCATCGCGTCACCGGCACTGTGGCCGGGACTTCCGGTGCGCCCGGTGAAGGGCGAGATCCTGCGGTTGCGGGCCCGTCCCGGGGTGACCCCCGCGCCGGGCCGGACCATCCGCGGCAGCGTCCACGGCAGACCCGCCTACCTGGTGCCGCGTGCCGACGGCATCGTCGTCGGAGCCACCCAGTACGAATCGGGCAACGACACGCAGGTCACGGTGGCCGGTGTGCGGGACCTGATCGCGGACGCGGAGGCGCTGATGCCCGCCATCGGCGAGTACGAACTGCGTGAGACCTCGGCGGGTCTGCGTCCGATGACCCCGGACAACCTGCCGCTGATCGGCCGGGTGTCCGATCGGGTCGTGGTGGCGACGGGACACGGCCGCAACGGCATCCTGCTCACTCCGGTGACCGCCGACGCGACGGTGGCATTGTTGGAGGGCTCGGCACTGGTCGAGGCGAAAGCCGCAGACCCCGAACGTTTCGAGAAAGTAGCGAGGTAGAGATGAGTGAGCAGCAAGTAGTGGTGCCGATCGGCATCAGCGTCAACGGCGAGGATCACGAGTTCACGGAACCGTTGACCGTCACCGGGCTGCTGGAGGTGCTGAACCTGCCGACCAAGGGAATCGCGGTGGCCGTGAACGGCGCCGTGTTCCCCCGCGCCCGTTGGGACGAGCTCGTGGTCCGGGGCTGGGAGATCGAGATCCTCACGGCGGTGCAGGGTGGCTGACGCGACGCCCGGCGTGCAGAAGGGCCTCACGATCGCGGGCCGCACGTTCGGTTCACGGTTGATCATGGGCACCGGTGGCGCCGCCAACCTGACGGTGCTCGAAGAGGCGCTCGTCGCGTCCGGCACCGAGCTGACCACGGTCGCGATGCGCCGCGTCGACGCCGTCGGCGGCACCGGGGTGCTGGACCTGCTGCGCCGGCTCGACATCGCGCCGCTGCCCAACACCGCGGGGTGTCGCGGTGCGGCCGAGGCGGTGCTGACGGCGCAACTCGCCCGGGAGGCGCTCGAAACCGACTGGGTGAAGCTCGAGGTCATCGCCGACGAACGCACCCTCATGCCCGACGCCATCGAGTTGGTCAGCGCCGCCGAGCAACTGGTCGACGACGGATTCGTCGTCCTGCCGTACACCACCGACGACCCGGTCCTGGCCCGCAGGCTCGAGGACGTCGGCTGCGTGGCCGTGATGCCGCTGGGTTCGCCGATCGGCACCGGGCTCGGTATCGCGAACCCGCACAACATCGAGATGATCGTGGAGGGTGCCGGGGTACCGGTCATCCTCGACGCCGGCATCGGGACCGCCAGCGACGCGACCCTCGCGATGGAACTCGGCTGCGACGCCGTCCTGCTGGCCACGGCGGTGACCAGGGCGAAGGATCCGGCGCTCATGGCGTCGGCGATGCGCGGGGCCGTGGTGGCGGGGTACGAGGCCCGGCACGCGGGCCGCATCCCCAAGCGGTTCTGGGCGCAGGCGTCGTCGTAGAACTCGGGGTCGAGTCGGGGTCCGGTTCGGGGTCCGACCGGTACCAGGGGACGAGTCGGGAGTAGACCTGCGGCCGATGCGCACCGGCCGCAGGTTCCGGCATTCTTCTCACATGATTGAAGTGAGGGGACTTTCAAAGACCTTCGGTGCGACGAAGGCGGTGGACAACCTGACGTTCAACGTGAAGCCGGGTATGGTCACCGGCTTCCTCGGCCCGAACGGTGCAGGAAAATCGACGACGATGCGCATGATCCTCGGGCTGGACCGCCCCACGGCGGGCAGCGCGCTGATCGACGGCAAACCGTACAGCGACCTGGTGCAGCCGCTGCGGACGGTGGGGGCTCTGCTCGACGCGAAGTGGGTGCAYCCCAATCGCTCGGCCCGCGCCCACCTGCAGTGGATGGCGGCGTCCAACTCGCTGCCGAAGAGCCGGGTCGACGAGGTGCTGCACCTCGTCGGGCTCACCGAGGTGGCGGGGAAGAAGGCCGGCGGATTCTCGCTCGGCATGTCCCAGCGACTGGGCCTGGCCGCCACGCTGCTCGGCGATCCGAAGGTGCTGCTGTTCGACGAGCCGGTGAACGGGCTCGACCCGGAGGGCATCGTCTGGATCCGGAAGTTCATGCAGCGCCTCGCCGCCGAGGGCCGCACCGTGCTGGTGTCGAGCCACCTGCTGTCCGAGATGGCGCTCACCGCAGAACATCTGGTGGTCATCGGCCGCGGGCGTCTGATCGCCGACACCACCGTGTCCGAGTTCGTCAGCAAGTCCTCGGAATCGACGGTGCGCGTGCGGAGCCCACAGCTGGACGCGCTGCGCAGCGCGCTCACGTCCAACGGACTCACCGTGCGCGAGGACGGATCCGACGGGCAGCAGGCGCTCGTCGTGGTGGATTCGTCGACGGACGTCGTCGGCGGGATCGCCGGTTCGCAGGGCATCGTCCTGCACGAGTTGGCATCTCAGCGCGGATCGCTGGAGGACGCCTTCATGAAGTTGACCGGAGACGACGTGCAGTACCACGCAGAGGGCGTCGAAGATGTGATGAGGGGTGCACTGTAATGGCTGTTCTCAATGCCGAACGGATCAAGATCACGTCGACGAGGTCGCCGTGGTGGTGCACCGTCATCATCATCGTGCTGGGCCTCGGTCTCGCGGCGGTCATCGGGCTGAGCGCGAAGGCGAGCATCAACACGTTCAACAACCAGATCGCGGACGGTAAGCAACCCGACTTCGACCCGTTCCTGCCGCAGATGTCCGACGCCGTCGGCGGTGTCTCCGGGTTCGGTGTGCTGGTTCTGATGATCCTCGCGGCACTGGCCGTGACCAGCGAATACCGGTTCGGGGTCATCCGCACCACGTTCCAGGCCATCCCGAACCGGGCGTCCGTCCTCGTCGCGAAGGCCGGCCTGATCGGCGCGTTCGGCGCCGTGCTGACGTTCGTGCTCACGTTCGGCGCGTACGCCATTGCGAAGGCGACGGCCGGCGACGAGGCCGGAGCGGCACTCACCCTGACCGGTGCGGACGCGTGGCGGTCGATCTACGGCGTCCCGATCTACGCGTTCCTGTGCGTGGTTCTCGCCGTCGGAGTCGGCACCCTGCTGCGTCAGTCGGCGGGGGCGATCGCCCTGCTGCTGCTGTGGCCGCTGCTGATCGAGAGCCTGTTCAACCTGTTCGGCTCGTTCGGCCAGAAGATCATGCCGTTCCTGCCGTTCCTCAACGCCAACAACTTCCTGGGAGCGCCGCAGGGAGTCGATTTCCACTGGGGCCCGTGGGGCAGCCTCGTGTACTTCGCGGTGTTCGTCTTCGTGATCTTCGGGGCCGGACTGGTGGTCGTCAACAAGCGCGACGCCTGACACCCGATACAGTAATCTCGCCCTGCTCCTCCGCCAGGTGATCGTCGGGAGACCTGGCTGAGGGTGACGGTGGGGCGGGAGCCTGTGGGCCGGTGCGAAATCCATTCGCGCCGGCCCACAGGTGCTTCTGCGTTAGGCTCCCGACATGCGACTACGGGGAGTTTTCACAGTCGGAGTGGCCGGTGCGATGGTCCTGGCCGGGTGCTCGTCGACGAGTGAACCCGATTCGCCGCCGGTCGACGCGAGCGCTCTCGCGGCCTCGGTCACCGAGAGCGGTGTGGTGGGGCACCTCGAGCAACTGCAGACGATCGCCGAGAGCAACGACGGCAACCGCGCAGCCGGAACGTCCGGCTACGACGCGAGCGTCGACTACGTCGCACAGACATTGGAAGACAAGGGCTTCGACGTCCAGACCCCGGAATTCGAGTTCCACAAGTTCGACGTGCGGACGGAGGCCCTGCGGTCCGGCGACCGCGACTTCGACGTCCGGGCGATGTCGTATTCACCGTCGACCGGTCCGCAGGGGCTCACCGCCCGCCTGGTGCCCGCCCCGAAGGACGACAGTCCGGGATGCGAGGTCACCGATTACGACGGCCTCGACGTGACAGGCGCGATCGTCCTCGTGAACCGCGGGGTGTGCCCGTTCGCGGCCAAGCAGCAGGTGGCGTCCGAGCGCGGTGCCGCAGGCGTGATCGTCGTCAACAACGAGGACGGACCGATGAGCGGCGGCACCCTCGGCGACCCGGATGTGGGCAAGGTGCCCACGGGCGGGGTGAGCAAGGCGGACGGCGCCGCGCTCGAGCAGGCGGGGGGTGACGTCACCCTCACGCTCGACACCGTCACCGAGTCGAGCACTGCGCGCAACGTCATCGCCCAGACGAAGACCGGCTCGACCGAGGACGTCGTGATGGTCGGCGCGCACCTGGACAGCGTCCCCGAGGGCCCCGGCATCAACGACAACGGCACCGGCGTCGCCGCGACCCTCGAAACGGCCGTGCAACTCGGCGGTTCGCCCGACGTCGACAACGCCGTGCGCTTCGCGTTCTGGGGCGCCGAGGAACTGGGTCTGCTCGGATCGGAGGCGTACGTCGACAGCCTCAGCGAGGAGCAGCGGAACGACATCGCGCTGTACCTGAACTTCGACATGCTCGGTTCCGAGAACGCCGGCTACCTGGCCTACGACGGCGACAACTCCGACAACGTCGGCGAGGGGCCCGGACCCGAGGGATCCGCGGGCATCGAGCGCACGTTCACCGAGTTCCTGCAGGGCGACGGCATCGCCGCGGACGGCACGGACTTCGACGGCCGATCCGATTACGGTCCGTTCATCGAGCACGGCATCCCGTCGGGCGGCGTGTTCAGCGGCGCCGACGAGACGAAGACCCCCGAGCAGGCGCAGAAGTGGGGCGGCACCCCGGGTGTCGTGTACGACAAGAACTACCACAGCGCGACCGATACCCTCGAGAACGTGGACAGGGCCGCGCTCGCCAAGAATGCCGCCGCGGTCGCGTATGCCGTCGGGGTGTACGCGGAGTCGCTCGCGGGGCCGAACGGAGTCCCCATCGGCGCGGACCGGGAGAAGGCGCGGGCCACCGAGTGATGTCCGATTCGTCACGGGTTTGTGCATGTGACGCTGAGTTACTCTTACTCTCGTGAGCGACGACCCCGCCGAAGAGAACAGTGCCGAGCACGGCGCTGCGCAGACACCGAAACGGGGCGACAAGGTGCTGGGCTGGGTGGAATCGGTCAACCGGCAGCCACAGCTGATCGAGGGGCTGCGGAAGATTCGTCGCGCGCTCCCCGGCGATCCCGCGTTCGGGGACCCACTGTCGACGGCGGGCCCCGGAAGCGCGCGGGCGATCGCCCGCGTCGCCGACCGCTTCCTCGATCACCAGCCGGGCGCGTCCCGCGAGATGAGCCTCGGCGCGCTGCAGGTGTGGCAGGCACTGCTCGAGCGCACCGGACGCGGCCGGGGAACACGGGAGGTGACCATCGTGTTCACCGACCTCGTCGGGTTCTCCAGTTGGTCGCTGCCCGCCGGTGACAGCGCCACCCTCGCCCTGCTGCGCGACGTCGCCCGGGCCGTCGAGACCCCCATCGTCGACCGGGGCGGGCATGTGGTGAAACGACTCGGCGACGGTGTGATGGCCGTCTTCTCCAGCCCGGACCGCGCGATCGACGCCGTCTTCGCCGCGCAGGACGCCCTCGCGGACGTCGAGGTGGACGGCTACCGCCCCCGCATGCGCGTCGGCCTCCACACCGGTTCGCCCCGGCAGATCGGCAGCGATTGGCTCGGTGTCGACGTGACCGTCGCGGCCCGCATGATGGAACTCGGCGGCGACGGCAACGTGATGGCGTCGTCCGCCACGCTGTCGAGCCTGCAGCCGGGCACCCTCGACGACCTGGGGGTCGGGGTCAAGCCGTGGCGGCGCGCCTTCTTCGCCCCCGCCCCCAGCGGGGTGCCCTCGGACCTCGGTATCTGGCGGTTGCGGCTCCGCCGCCCGTGAGTACTTGTTAACCGCCGGACGTTAATAAGTACTCACGGGTGCCGCAGGCGCCACAGGGGGGAGACGGGGCCGTGACCGGCACCCAGGTCGTACGACGCCTCCAGGCACTTGGTGACCCACTCCTTGCCGAACGCCACCGCGTCGGGCACGGACCATCCGTGGGCGAGTGCACTCGCGATGGCGGCCGCGAGGGTGTCGCCGCCGCCGTGGTCGTTGCCGGTGTCGATCCGGGGACTGCTGAACTCGAGGAATCGGTCGCCGTCGAACAGCAGATCGGTGCTCGACGCCGACGTCCGCAGGTGCCCGCCCTTCACGATCGACCACTGCGCGCCGAGTGCGTGCAGCGCCTCCGCGGCCCGGCGTGCGGTCGCGTCGTCCACCACGTCGATGCCGGTGATCAACCGGATCTCGTCGAGATTCGGGGTGACCACCGTGGCGATCGGGATCAGCGTGTTTCGCACGGCGTCCAGCGCCTCGGCGTGCAGGAGCGGATCGCCGTGCATCGACGCGCACACCGGGTCGACGACCAGCGGGACCGGTTGGTCCCGGCCGATCCCGACCTCGGTGCACACGGCGGCGACGGCCTCGATGATGGCCGTCGACGCCAGCATCCCCGTCTTCGCTGCCCCGACCCCGATGTCGTCGACGACGCACCGCACCTGCGCGGCCACCGTCTCCGGCGGAATCTCGTGGAAGCCGCTGACCCCCACCGAGTTCTGCACCGTCACCGCGGCGACCGCGACACATGCGTGGACGCCGCACAGCGCCATCGTCCGCGAGTCCGCCTGGATCCCGGCGCCACCGCCGGAATCGGTGCCGGCGATGGTGAGGACGCGGACGGGGGTCTGGCCGTCGGGGGTCAGGGGCAGCAGCTTCACGAAGGGGACCTTACCGATTCTCTGAGGTGACGGATTCGACGGGCAGATACACACGGCCACCTGCGTCGACGAACTCGCTCGACTTCTCGGCCATGCCCGCCTCGATGGCTTCGACCGAATCGAGTCCGTGCTGCTGCGCGTACTCCCGCACGTCGGCGGAGATCCGCATGGAGCAGAACTTCGGACCGCACATCGAGCAGAAGTGGGCCGTCTTCGCCGGCTCGGCGGGCAGCGTCTCGTCGTGGAACTCCCGCGCCGTGTCCGGGTCGAGGGACAGGGCGAACTGGTCGTGCCAGCGGAACTCGAACCGGGCCTTCGACAGCGCGTCGTCCCGCTCCTGCGCGCGCGGATGCTGCTTTGCGAGGTCCGCGGCGTGCGCCGCGATCTTGTACGTGATGACCCCGGTCTTGACGTCGTCCCGGTTCGGCAGCCCCAGGTGCTCCTTGGGTGTCACGTAGCAGAGCATCGCGGTACCGGCCTGCGCGATCATCGCCGCCCCGATCGCGGACGTGATGTGGTCGTACGCCGGTGCGATGTCGGTGGCGAGCGGTCCGAGCGTGTAGAACGGCGCCTCCTCGCACAACTCCTCCTCGAGCCGCACGTTCTCGACGATCTTGTGCATCGGCACGTGCCCGGGACCTTCGATCATCACCTGCACGCCATGCGATTTCGCGATCTTCGTGAGCTCGCCGAGGGTGCGGAGCTCGGCGAACTGGGCCTCGTCGTTGGCGTCCGCGATGGAGCCGGGGCGCAGACCGTCACCGAGCGAGAACGTGACGTCGTAGCGGTGGAGGATCTCGCAGAGTTCGTCGAAGTGGGTGTACAGGAACGATTCCCGATGATGGGCCAGGCACCAGGCCGCCATGATCGAACCGCCGCGGGAGACGATGCCGGTGACCCGGCGCGCGGTCAGCGGAATGTAGCGGAGCAGCACCCCGGCGTGGACCGTCATGTAGTCGACGCCCTGCTCGCATTGCTCGATCACGGTGTCGCGGTAGATCTCCCACGTGAGCGCGGTCGGATCGCCGTCGACCTTCTCCAGCGCCTGATAGATCGGCACGGTCCCCACGGGCACCGGCGAATTGCGCAGGATCCATTCCCTGGTCTCGTGAATGTTCTTGCCGGTGGACAGGTCCATGATGGTGTCCGCGCCCCACCGCGTCGCCCACACCATCTTCTCGACCTCTTCCGCGATCGACGACGTCACCGCGCTGTTGCCGATGTTCGCGTTGATCTTGACCGCGAACGCCTTGCCGATGATCATCGGCTCGAGTTCGGGGTGGCAGCGGTTGGYCGGGATCACGGCGCGACCCGCCGCGACTTCGGCGCGCACCACCTCAGGTGAAACACCCTCTCGTGCAGCGCAATACCGCATCTCAGGGGTGACGGTTCCGGCGCGGGCGGCGTCGAGCTGGGTGCCCGCCCGGTCGGCGATCCACGACGCCCGCAGATGCGGAAGTCCCGCGTCCAGGTCGATCGTGGCGTCCGTGTCGGTGTACGGGCCCGACGTGTCGTACACGTCGAGGTGCTCACCGTTGGTGAGATGTACGCGCCGGACCGGCACCCGGACGTCGTCGCCCGACAGCAGGTACTGCTTGGTGCTGCCCTGGATCGGTCCCGTGGTGACGGACGTGGCTGTAGATATGGTTGTGCTCATCGATGATGCTCCCTACGCCGGCATTACCCGGACAGGTTCGACGGTCGACGGCCCCTAGCCGTCCTCTCAGCCCGCTGGTGCGAGCCCCCGTGGATGTGTAGTTGTCCCGGAGACTGTAACCGAGATCTCTGAGAGTGAACATTCGGGGGAAACTTGGACAGCGGTTCCGTGCATCGGTATAAAGGGTGATGAACATCACATTTCGATTACGACACATACCCCCAGGAGATAGCCATGCTGACGGACGCGCAGGTTGTGGACGTGATCGACAACGCCGATCAGAACCGATTCGAACTCCGACTGAGTGGTGACCTGGTCGGCATCCTCGGATACTTCGCCCTCGCGGACACCCCACCGGGTGCGGGTGCGGGAGTGGTGGCCCGGCCGCCGGGCCCGAAGAGTCGGGGGCGTCAGGCCCCGGTGGTCTCGTTCATGCACACGGTGATCGTGGAGGACTTCGGTCACCGCGGACTCGCCGCACTCATGGTGGGGCGCTCCCTCGACCTCGCCCGCGGGTACGGCTGGAAGGTCCGGCCCGTCTGCACGTACGTGCAGCGCTTCGTCGCGGGGCATCCCGACTACCGCGACCTCATGGTTCCGGTGGACGCCTGACGCGGTCGGGACACGAATCGACCACTCGTCGGCAACGAAACGGTTCCGGGGCCGGTGATTCCACTCGCGACGGTGCTCGTGAACTGATTCCATGAGTGGCATGGATCACATGTCGGACGGTTCCGAGCCGTCGGGGAGCATCACGGCCGTCGATACTCGCGTACTCGACAACCCCGCCCACGAACGATTCGATCTGTGGCTGGGGGACGAGCTGGTCGGCATCCTCGGCTATCGCGACGAGGACGACATCCCCGGGTTCACCGCCGAGTCCGGCGAGGTGGTCGCGTTCATGCACACGGTGATCGTGGAAGACTTCGGTGGCCGCGGCCTCGCCGCGGTCCTCGTGGGCGAGGCGCTGGGTTCAGCGCGCCGGCGGGGCTGGAAGGTGCGTCCCATCTGCACGTACGTCCGGCGCTACGTGGCGCTGAACCCAGAGCATCTCGACATCCTGGTCGCCGACTAGAACGACTTCCGAGAGCACTGCTCTTGCTGGACGTCGATTCGTGGTGAATACTGCTCTGCATAGAGAGCAGTGCTCACAATCGGAGGCGTGTCATGGTGGTGTCGGATCGGATCGACGGTCGTGCCGGGATCGCACGGATCTCCGCCGCAGCGCTGTTCGCCCTCGCGGGTGCGCTGTTCGTCGTCTACCCCGTGGTGCGTCCGTACGCGGCGGGCGGGGCACCGGACGGGCGGGCGGAGTTCGCCTCACCGTGGTGGCTCGTCGCCCACCTCGCCGCCGTCGGCGGATTCATCGCGTTCGGACTCGCGCTCGTTCCGCTCGCCGGCCTGCTGGAGGGGACGGCCGGCAGGCGGGCGGGCGTGGTTGCCGTGGCGGCGTCGTGGATCGGCATCGGACTGACCCTGCCGTACTACGGGGCCGAAACGTTCGCGCTGCACACGCTCGGCGCCAGCGGCCTGGACGACGGTGCCGTCACCGCCCTCGCCGAGAGCGTGCGGATGGGAGCGGCGCAGGCGACGCTGTTCGCCACCGGCCTGCTCCTCGTCGCGGTCGGCGCGGCGGCGGCCGCCGTGGCCATCGCCCGCTCCCGGCTACTCGCCGGCTGGTCGGGCATTCCGATGGCAGTGGGGTTCGCACTGTTCATCCCGCAGTTCTACGCCGACGCCCCCCTGCGCATCGCGCACGGCGTGCTCATCGGGTTCGGTTGTGCGGTTGTGAGTCTCGGGTTGCTGCGTTCTCAGTCGCCGAGGTCGACGATGACCGGCGCGTGATCGCTGGCGCCCTTGCCCTTGCGTTCGTTGCGGTCGATCTCGGCCTTGTCGACACGGCCCGCGAGGGCGGGCGACCCGAGCACGAAGTCGATGCGCATTCCCTGCTTCTTCGGGAACCGCAGCTGGGTGTAGTCCCAGTAGGTGTAGACACCCGGGCCCGGGGTGTGCGGACGGACGACATCGGCGAATCCCGATTCGACGAACGCCTGGAAGGCCTCGCGCTCGGGGACGGACGTGTGGGTCTTGCCCTCGAACAGCGCCGGATCCCAGACGTCCTCGTCGGTGGGCGCGACGTTCCAGTCGCCGACCAGCGCGATCTGCGCGTCCGGATTTCGGTCCAGCCATCCGACCGCATCCGTGTGCAGCTTCGCCAGCCACTCCAGCTTGTACGTGTAGTGCGGATCGGCGAGCTCACGGCCGTTGGGGACGTACAGGCTCCAGATGCGGACGCCGTTGCAGGTGGCGCCGATGGCGCGGGCTTCCTGCGCGGGCGCGACCTCCGGGTCCTTGTGGAACCCGGGCTGATCCTCGAAGCCGATCTGCACGTCGTCGAGACCGACACGGGACGCGATCGCGACACCGTTCCACTGGCTGAGGCCCACGTGCGCGACCTCGTACCCCAGTTCGCGGAACCGCTCGTACGGGAACTGCTCGTCCTTGCACTTGGTTTCCTGCATCGCCAGCACGTCGACGTCGGACCGCTGGAGCCAGTCCAGGATCCGGTCGGTACGGGCACGAACAGAGTTCACGTTCCAGGTTGCGATGCGCACGGCAGCCACCCTAGCGGCATTGTCCGACAGATTTTCAGCCGCCGGGTTCGGTGGCGTAGCGGTACCGGTGGTGCGCCACGAAGCCGACGTTGCGGTACATCGCCTGCGCGCCCTCGTTCTCGACGGCGACCTGCAGGCACGCGTGGGTCGCGCCGTGCTCGCGTCCCCAATTGATCATGTCGCCGCAGATCAGGCTGCCGATTCCGCGGCGGCGGTGAGCCTGCGCCACCTCGACCGCGGTGAGTCCGACCCATCGTCGGTCGTCGGGCGCGGTCGTGACGGATCCGCGGGCGACGGCGAGGAGCGCCGAGTCGGCGGCGCCGATCCGGCCGAAGCCGAGCGTCCCGCCGCGGACCGCGTTCAGCACGTCGACCGCGAAGTCGGGCAGCGCGGACCCACGGTAGCGGTACAGGGCGAGCCAGTCCGGATCCGGGTGATCGGTGACCGTCGTGGTCCGCGGACCCTCGGGCAGCGCCAGGTTTTCGACGTCGGCGGCCATCACGACCACTTCGTCGCTGACGTTCCAGCCCAGCGGCACCTCGCCCAGGCGGTCGGGGATCAGCAACCGCAGCGGGCGGTCCCGTTCGGCGTACCACTCGCGCAGGCGGTCGAGCGTGCCGCCGGGGGAGGGGTCGTCGAGACTCCCGACCGTCCCGCGGTCGCCGAGCGGCGCCGCCGAGTTGGCGCGTCCGGTGAAGCCGTGGCCGTACCGGGCGAGCCAGCCGTCGATCCATGCGTGCTCGATACCCGGCCAGCCGTCGGCGGAGGCCAGTTCGAGGGACCGGATCTCGCTCGCCCGCACCGGTCGTGCGGGGACCGCCTTCAGTGCGACCACACGCTCCGGCTCCACTTCGATCGCGGAGCCGGCAGCGTCGCGGACGACCACGGCCGGCTCGATGCTCTCGAGCACCCCGATGACGTCGGTCACCGGATGGCTGGACCCGGGCGGCAGTTGGTATCGCAGCACCACCCGGCTTCCGAGCGGAATGTCAGTCGTCATGCCCGAACGGGTCTTCGACCGTTCCCGGCACCCAGCTGAGCCCGGGAACTCCCCAGCCGGCGCGCTTGATGGTCTTCTTGGCGGCGCGTGCGTTGCGGCCGACCAGCATGTCGACGTAGAGGAAACCGTCGAGGTGACCGACCTCGTGCTGCAGCATGCGCGCGAAGAAGTCGCGTCCCTCGATCTCGACGGCGTTGCCGTCGGCGTCGGTGCCGGTGACCTTCGCCCACTCGGCCCGGCCGGTGGGGAACTGCTCGCCGGGAACCGACAGGCAGCCCTCGACGTCGTCGTCCGGGTCCGGCATGGTCTCGGGTCGTTCCGACGTCTCGAGGACCGGGTTGACGACGCAACCCCGGCGGCGGAACGGCTTTCCGTTCTCGTCGACGTCCGGGCAGTCGTAGACGAACAACCGCAGCGGCAGGCCRACCTGGTTGGCGGCGAGCCCGACGCCGTTGGCGGCGTCCATCGTGTCGTACATGTCGGCGATGATGTCTGCGAGTTCCGCAGGTGACTGGGACACCGTCTCGGTCGGTTCGTGCAATACCGGGTCGCCCACGATCCGGATGGGGAGGATGGCCATGGTCGTCAAGGATAGTGCGGCGCGCCCGAGCCGTTCGCACTGCCCGCGGCGTTCGTCGTGGTTGAATAGTCGCTGAAGTACAGCTGTGTAATTCGTTGCTCGGTCGGCCACGCGATCGAGGAGCCGGGGGAACGTGGTTTCGCTGACATCGAGCGAGAGCTAGTAGTCGAGGAGTGAGATGGACGGCGCAACAGCGCGTAGTCGGAACCAGTCCGAGCGCACCGACAGCGACACTTCCGTAGGGGTCGACGACGTCGTCGACGACGGTCTCTCGCGTCGGGAGCACGACATCCTGTCCTTCGAGCGCCAATGGTGGAAGTACGCCGGCGCGAAGGAAGAAGCGATCAAAGAGCTGTTCGACATGTCCGCCACCCGGTACTACCAGGTGCTCAACGCGCTGGTGGACCGGCCGGAGGCACTCGCAGCCGACCCGATGCTCGTGAAGCGCCTGCGACGGCTGCGCGCGAGCAGGCAGAAGGCCCGCGCGGCCCGTCGCCTCGGGTTCGACGTCACGTAGCACCCGGTCGCTAAGGTCGACATCGTGAGTACTCCGAAACCCGAATCGTCCGGCCCGCCGTTACGTGCCCTCGCGATGGTGCTGATCGCCCTCGCGATTCTCTTCGCGGGTCTCGGTTTCGCCTCCCTCGGAGGTTCGGACTCGGAGGAGACCGCAGCCACCGTCACGACCTCGGCGGCTGCCACGACCACCGCCGCCCGTCCGACGACGGCCGCCGGAGCGGCGGGAGGCACCTCGGCTTCCGCGGCGAGCACGACGTCCGGTGCGTCCAGTACCACGAAGGCCGCCGACGCGGCGTCGGTGCCGGTGCGGGTGCTCAACAACAGCAACGTCACGGGTCTCGCGAGCCAGACCGCCACCGAACTGATGTCCTCGGGGTGGACGGTGTCGGAGACCGGCAACTACAGCGACAGCACCATCTCCGAAACCACCGTGTACTACGGGACTTCCGCCGCGGAGAAGGAAGCGGCCATCGAGATCGCGGCGCAACTGGGGGTGTCGGCCGAGCCGAAGTTCCCGGGAATCGCGAATTCGTCTGCCGGTGTGGTCGTCATCGTCACTTCCGCGCAGTAGACCGGACGGTCGGTGCATCGGCGCCGCGGTTATGATCAGATGCACTTCTTCGCCACCTCAAAGGAGCGGTTTGATGGCCTCGAGTTCTACCCGTCGGATGTCCTGGCGCATTGTCACCCCGGTGGTGGCCATTGCCGCACTCGGACTGACCGCCTGCAGTAACAACGAGGCGCCGTCCGACGTTCCCGGCACCACTCCTCCCGTCTGGACCGGTGCCGCCGATCCCAGTGCCGCAGGCGTTCCCGGCGACGCCGAGAGCGGCTCGGGCGAGCACGCGGAGAGCGGCGCGCTCACCGCGACGCTGAAGAACGCGGAGGGCGTGAACGTGGGTACCGCCACGTTCAAGCAGTCGGGAAGTCACGTCGAGGTCACCGTGTCCGTCAAGGATCAGACGCCCGGGTTCCACGGATTCCACGTGCACTCCGTCGGAAAGTGTGAGACGAACTCCGTGGCACCGACCGGTGGTGCGCCCGGAAACTTCCTGTCCGCGGGCGGGCACTTCCAGGCCGAGGGCCACTCGGGGCACCCCGCGAGCGGCGACCTCACCTCGCTGCAGGTGCTGGAGGACGGCACCGCCGAGTTGGTCACCACCACCGACGCCTTCACGGTCGAGGACCTGAAGAACGGCGACAGCGGCACCGCGGTCATGATCCACTCGGGTCCCGACAATTTCGCGAACATCCCCACCCGTTACGCACCCGCTCCCGATCAGGAAACCCTGAACACCGGTGACGCAGGCTCTCGTGTGGCCTGCGGTGTCATCGGCGCCAGCTGAGTCGCGTGACACCCCGGCTGCGGCCGGGGTGTCGGTGCGCTGCCGCGGGCCTCGGCCTGTGGTTGGATCGAAACCGTGGTAGTTCCCTTTCCCGGTTCGCCGCGGCCGACGCTGGGTGTCGAGTGGGAGATCGCGCTGGTCGACAGGGTCACGCGGGATCTCTCCAACACGGCCGCGGAGGTGTTCGACGCGGTCGCGAATCTCGCGGGTCCGGAGGATCCGCGGATCACCAAGGAGTTGCTGCGCAACACCGTCGAACTCGTCACCGGCATCCACTCCACCGTCGGTGAGGCGATGGACGACCTCGACGAGTCGCTCGACCTGCTGCGGCGGGCGGCGAACCCGCTCGGGGTCGATCTCATCTGCGCCGGAACGCACCCGTTCGCGCAGTGGTCGACCCAATTGGTCACGCGGACACCGGATTACGACGAGCTGATCGAGCGTACCCAGTGGTGGGGCCGTCAGATGCTGATCTGGGGTGTGCACGTCCACGTGGGGGTGTCTTCGCCGCAGAAGGTGTTCCCGATTCTCAACGCGCTCTTGCAGCGGTACCCGCATCTGCTCGCGCTGTCCGCGTCCTCACCGATGTGGGCGGGCGTCAACACGGGGTACGCGAGCAATCGCGCCCTGATGTTCCAGCAACTTCCCACCGCGGGGCTGCCGTACCAGTTCGCGAACTGGGCGCAGTACGAGGATTTCATCAGCGACCAGATGAAGACCGGCGTGATCACCAAGATCGGCGGGATGCACTGGGACATCCGGCCCGCGCCGCGGTGGGGCACCATCGAGGTCCGCGTCTTCGACGGTATCTCTACCCGCGCCGAACTCAGTTCTCTCGTCGCGCTCGTGCACTGCCTGATCGTCGACCTGGACCGGCGCTTCGAGGCGGGCGAGAACCTGCCGAACCTGCAGCCGTGGCACGTGAAGGAAAACAAGTGGCGGGCCGCGCGGTACGGGCTCGACGCCGAGATCATTCTCGACGAGGACAGCAACGAGCGACTCGTCACCGACGACCTGAACGACCTGCTGGAGAAGCTGGCGCCGACCGCCGTGCGTCTCGGCTGCGCGGACGAATTGGCCGCTGTGGAGGAGATTCCCCGCCGCGGCGCCTCCTACCAGCGGCAACGTCAGGTCGCGGAGGCGACCGGCGGTGACCTGGTGGCTGTCGTCGATGCGCTGGTGAAGGAGCTCGGGACCTGAAAGCCGGTCTCGGGCAGGACACTCGTCCACTTGCCGTTCACGTGTTGTTTACACTTGGCGGGTGTCGATCGACGATGTTGCCGTTGTACGGCCGGGTGGGCCCGTCGATCGTTCCCGCATGTTCGTCGCGGGCGGGGCGCTCGGTGTCGCGATCCTGCTGGTCGTGGTCCAGTCGGTCGCGTCCGTCCAGGGTTTCCAGGGGCCCCTGGAGAGCCTGTTCCGCGACTACGTCCTGACCCCCAAGTCGGCGTCCGTTCCGTGGGCCGGCCTCGCGCTCGCGATGGTCGGGCTCAGCAACCGGCAACGCGTCGTGGCGCTGTCCGCGGCAGCGGGCATCGACGTGGTGGTCGCGGCTGTGCGCTACCTGTCGGGTGGCCCGCTGACCGTCGGTAACGGCGCGACGTGGGTTCTGACGGCGGTCGGTGTCTACGCCGCGGTCCGGTGGACGGGTGAGCAGCGGCGCAGCGCCCTGAAAGGTGTCGGGCTGGGTGCGCTGCTGATTCTCGCGACCAAGTTCGGCGACGCCTGGCTGCAGGTCACGATCATGGCCGGGCCGATGGTCCTCGACGAGTTCGCCCAGCTCGCGGATCACGCGCTGGGAAGCCCGTCGTGGCACATGGGGCAGTTCGTCGACGCGCTCGGTCCCGTCGGTTACGGCATCCTGCACTGGGTCTACATCGAACTGCCCGTCGCGGCCATCGCGGTGGCCGTCTACCAGCTTCGGAACGGATGGCCCTCGCACTACCTGGTGCGCACGTTCCTGCTGATCGGTCTCGTCGGTCCCATCTTCTACGTGCTGTTCCCCGTGGTCGGTCCGATCTTCGCGTTCGGTACCGAAGGGCAGGGGTTCCAGGTCAGCGACTACTGGCCGAACTTCGTCCCGGCACCCGACTTCGCGCCCGAACCCCTGTCGTTCGATTCGACGACCCCGCGCAACTGCATGCCGAGCCTGCACACGGCGTGGGCACTCGCGCTGTTCATCCACTCCCGGCAGGGCGCCTGGTGGCTGCGGCTCGGCGGCACGTTCTGGCTGGTGTGCACACTGACTGCGACCCTCGGGTTCGGCTACCACTACGGCGTCGACCTGGTCGCCGGAGCCGTCCTGTGCCTGACCATCGAGTCCGCGCTCCGCGACCCCGAACGGGGGTGGGGCTGGTTCCGGGTCCGTCTCGTCGGCGGTGGCGCGCTGGTGCTGACGGGACTGCTGCTCAGCTACCGCTACCTCGCGGTGCCGATGGGCCGATTTCCGGAGGTGTCCGGACCGCTCGTTCTCGGCGCCCTTGCCGCGATGAGTCTCGGCTTCTATGCGACGTTCTTCGCCAGGCCCGACACCGCGCTCGCCCGGTGGGGCAACGGCGCGAAGGCGGCTGTCACGGACGTTCTGGTGGCTCCAACTCGTTGATCATCAGCAGCCCGTCCTGATCGCGCTGCTCCCGGTACGCCACCCGGCCGACGCTGTGCGCGATGACCGGCGCGGTGAACAGGGTGAAGATGCCGACGAGGATCAGCATCCAGATGTCGACGTTGCCGCGCAGTTCGAGGACTGCGCCCGCGAGAACCATGATGAGACCGACCACCTGCGGTTTGGTGGCGGCGTGCATGCGGCGCAGGGTGTCCGGGAAGCGGACGATGGCGATGGCGGCCGTCAGTGCGAGCAACGACCCGCACAGCATGAGGGTGGCCCCGATGACGTTCAGCACGGTCGTCACGACTTGTCACTCACCCGGAATCGGGCCACCGACACCGAGCCGATGAACCCCACCAGCGACAACGCGACGATTGCGGGCACGATCGTCGTGTCGCCGGTGTACGCCGCCCACACGGCGAGTCCGCACATCGCGAGGGCGATCAGCGTGTCGAGGGCGACGAGGCGATCCAGCGAGTTCGGACCGTCGAGCAGCCGGAACGTCGTCAGCATCCCGGCAACGACCAGGATGATTCCGGATATGACCGATACGACTGTCATGAGCTGCCCTCCTGAGCGGGGTCGTCGTACTGCTGGTCGCGGTTGTGCCAGGGGCTCGGTTTCCAGTCGGAGTCCCGTTCGAACGCCTCGATGAACAACCGCTCCAGCTGCGCGACCGTGCGGTAGAACTGGCTGACCGCCTTCTGCGAGCCCATGTCCAGGACGTGGACGTAGACGATCCGCCGGACCTGGTCGATCTCGAGAACCATGGTCCCGGGGATGAGGTTCAGCACGTCGATGCAGAGGGTCAGCACGAGGTCCGACTTGATCCCCAGCTGGTACCGCAGGACGCCGGTGACGGGCGGCGGCCCGGGACGGAGTGCGAGCCACGCGATCTGGAGGCTCGACTGGAGCGAGTAGTACACGAACATCACCGCCAGCCGCAGCAGCGGCAGGAAATGCACCCGGCCCTCCACGGGCACCCGCGGCAGCGGCATCAGCACCATGATGATCGCGCCGACGGCGAGTCCGCCGAGGATGTTGCCCCAGCTGACGTTGCCCCACAACAGGATCCACACCGACATCAGCCACAGCAACGCGCCGAACTGGAGAATTCTCTCGCGTTTCATCGCGGTGCCTCCTGCGCTTCGCCGCCGGGGTGACCGCCGAGGACGGCGTCGATGTAGATGGACCGGTTCTGCAGATCGCTCGCCGCGCGATCGCTGATCTGGATGATCTGGCCGGCGAACACCGTCATCGCCAGCCCGACGGCGACGAGGGCGACGGTGGGGATCAGCATCATTGCGGGGATCCGGCCCACGTCGGCGCGGTCGTCGAATGCGATGTCGGCCTCGGACTCGTCGAGCAGCGCCGACGGGCTGACGTCCGCGAGGTCGCCCTCGGGGGCGTCGGCGCGGGCCCGCCAGAACGCCTTGGTCCACACGCGTGCGACGACGTACAGGGTGAGGAGGCTGGTGACGGTTCCGCCTGCGACGAGGGTCCACGCCAGCACGCTCGCGTCCGCCGAGCCGGCCTGCAACAACGCGACCTTGCCGATGAACCCGGAGAACGGGGGAATGCCGCCGAGGTTGAGGGCCGGAATGAGGAACACGATGGCCAGGACGGGGCTGGCCGCGGCGAGCCCACCGAGACGCCGCAGCGACGAGGACCCGGCCTGGCGTTCGATGAGACCGACCACCAGGAACAGCGTGGTCTGCACCAGGATGTGGTGGGCGACGTAGTAGATGGCACCCGAGAGCCCCGACTRCGTGGACAGCGCGACACCGAACACCATGTACCCGATGTGGCTGACCAGGGTGAAGGACAGCAGACGTTTGATGTCGCTCTGCGCGATCGCACCGAGGATGCCGACGAGCATCGTCAGCAGGCCGCACACCATCAGCACGTTGTCGAGTTCGCCCTCCGGAAAGAGCAGCGTGTGCGCGCGGATGATCGCGTACACACCCACCTTGGTGAGGAGGCCGGCGAACACGGCGGTGACCGGGGCCGGCGCTGTGGGGTAGGAGTCGGGCAGCCACGTCGACAGCGGGAACACCGCGGCCTTGATGCCGAACGCCACGAGCAGCACGCCGAAGATGGCGGTGCGGGTGCCGGACGGGATGCCGTCGAGGCGGGTGGCCATGTCGGCGAGGTTGAGGGTGCCGGTGGCCGCATAGGCGAACGCGATGCCCGCCAGGAAGATCAGCGAGGACACCATCGACACCATCACATACGACACACCCGCGCGGACGCGGTCGGCGCTCGCGCCCAGAGTCAGCAGCACGAAACTGGCGGCGAGGAGCACCTCGAAACCGACGTACAGATTGAACAGGTCGCCGGCGAGGAATGCGTTGGAGATGCCCGCCGTCAGCGCCAGATACGTCGGCAGGAAGATCGAGACGGGCTGGTCCTCACTGCCGTCGCGGATACCCTGACCCACGGCGTACGCCATGACGGCGAGCAGCACGATGGACGAGACCACCAGCATCATCGCGGACAGTCGGTCGACCACCAGCGTGATGCCGATCGGCGAGTCCCAGCCACCCACCTGAACGGCCGTCGTGCCGTCGCGGTCGGCGAGGAACAGCAGCAGTCCCGACACGACGAGGACGCCGATCAACGCGACGAGCGTGATGATCCGCTGGGCCCGCGGACGCCGTCCGAGCACCAGCGTGGCCGCGGCGGCGAGCATCGGGACGAGGACGGGCAGCGGCGCGAGCGCCGTGATGACGTGCGGGGAAATGGTCACGACTTCTCCCCGATCCCGGCCTTGTCGATCTCCTCGTCGTCGTCGAAGTCACCGTCGTGCAGGTCTTCGTAGCATTCGAGGTCTTCGAGGTTCTTCAGTTCTTCCAGGGGAATGGGGTTTCCGTCCTTGTCGAAGGCGTCGCCGCTGAAACTCGGCTCGCCGGTGACCGGGTCGTCGGAGCGGTCGCGGTCCGGGGCCTCGGCGGGCGACCGGCGCCGCAGGACCTTGGTGTCCTCGGGGTCGTTCTCGACGGCGTCCTGCGTGGTGATCTTGAACGACCGGTACGCGAGCGCGAGCACGAAACCGGCGATGCCCATCGTGATGACGATCGCCGTCAGGATCATCGCCTGAGCCAGCGGGTCGGCCATCGACTCGTGAATGGACTCGCGGCCCACGATGGGCGGATTGCCGTCCCGCCCACCGGACGTGAGGATGAGAAGGTTGATGCCGTTGCCGAACAGCAGCAACCCCAGCAGCATGCGGGTGATACTGCGTTCGATGAGCAGGTAGACGCCGGCCGACACGAGGACGCCGATGATGACGAGAAATCCGAGGTTGGCGCTCATTACTGGTTCACCTCGACCTGTGCGTCGAGACGTGCCCCGAGACTGCGGAGTACGTCGAGTACGAGTCCGACCACGATGAGGTACACACCCAGGTCGAAGAACAGGGCGGTGACCATCTTGACGTGACCGAACACCGGCAGCGTCACCTCGAAGACCGCGGAGGACAGCGCGGGGGCACCGAGGAACAGCGACGCCAGCGCGGTGCCTGCGGCGAGCGTGAGCCCGAGCCCCAGGATCTTGCCCGCGTCGATCGGGACCGTCTCGCCGAGTTCGTACCGCCCGCCCGCGAGGTACCGCAGGACCAGCGCCAGACCGGCGGTGAGGCCGCCGGCGAACCCGCCGCCGGGCGCGTTGTGACCGGCGAAGAAGAAGTACACCGACAGCACCATGATGGTCGGGAAGATCAGCCGGGTCGTCACCTCGAGGACCAGTGACCGGTGTTTCGGATCGATGAGGTCGCCGCCGAGCAGCCAGGTGGTCTCGGAATGCGAGGCCGAAGACTCGGCCGTGACCGCGGGGGCGTCGGCCACCCGGGGGGCGCTGCCGAAGCGGCGGTTGCGGAACACCAGGCTCGCGACACCGGTGGCCGCGACGAGCAGCACCGAGATCTCGCCGAGCGTGTCCCAGGCGCGGATGTCGACGAGCAGGACGTTGACGACGTTCTTGCCGTTGCCGAGGTAGTACGCCGCGTCGGGGAGTCGCTCGTAGATCGGCACCGAGTTCCGCGCGTTGATGGCGTACGCGCCGATCGTGGTGATGGTGGCACCGACCGCGACCGCCAGCAGCGCCCGCGGAATCTTGAATCCGATCGCCCGGCGCTCGTCCACCTCGGCGGGCAGTTTCCGGAACACGAGGACGAAGATGACCAGCGTCAGTGTCTCCACCAGGAACTGGGTGAGCGCGAGGTCGGGAGCGCCGTGCAGAGCGAACAGCACACCGCAGCCGTAGCCGCTGAGACCGACGAGGATCACGCTGGCCAGACGGTTGCGCATCACGGTTGCGGCGAGCGCGGCCGCGACCATCATCAGCCCGATCACGAACTGCACCGGCGAATCCCACAGGCGCACGTCGGCGCCGGTGTCGGTGCCGACGGCGAGCAGCACCAGCGGCACCAGCACCAGGGTGCCGAGGATGGTCGCCTGGGTCAGCGGTAGCGAACCGCGCTGGGTGGCGCCGGTCAGCCGCATCGACAGGGCGTCCATGCCGCGCAGCGTCGCGTCGTAGATGCGGTCGGCGTTGCCGAGCGGGGGATGCTCGAACCGCAACCGGTTGACCCAGCGCTGCGCCACGAAGAGCGCGGTGCCGACGGCGAAGACGAGCAGTGTGAGCAGCAGCGCCGTGTTGACGCCGTGCCACAGCGCGAGGTGGTAGTCGGTGGCGGCCTCCGGGGGCAGGGTGCGCGAGTACGGCGTCAGCAGCTTCTCGAGCTGCGGCGCCGCCAGTCCCGCCGCCAGGCTCAGCACCGCGAGAACGGCGGGTGCGGCGAGGAACAACGGTCCGGGCGCATGCATGCCCTGCACGGCCGGGCTCGGCCGCGCGAGCCGCTTGCGGCCGAAGGCGCCCCACATGAAGCGCACGCTGTAGGCGAGCGTGAGGATCGAACCCAGCACGACGACGCCGACGGTGGCGATCCGCGCCGGGTCGGCGAGGACGGTCGTGCTCAGCAGGGAGTCGAACGCGGCCTCCTTGCCGACGAACCCGAGGAACGGCGGAAGCCCGGCCATGCTGGCCGCGGCCAGTGCGGCGAACACCATCAGCGCCGGCGCACGATTGCCGAGGTGCGCGAGTTTGCGGATGTCGCGGGTCCCCGTCGTGTGGTCGATGATGCCGACCACCATGAACAGTGCGGCCTTGAACATCGCGTGCGCGACGACCATCGTCATGCCGGCGAGCGCGGCGTCGCGGGTGCCGAGACCGACCAGCACCATCATGAAGCCGAGCTGGCTGACGGTGCCGAACGCGAGCACCAGTTTGAGGTCGAACGCGCGCATCGCCCGCCACCCGGCGAGGACCATCGTCAGCAGGCCGAGCGTGATGATCGTGAACCGCCAGGGCGCCGCGTCGGCGAAACCTGGCGACAACCTGGCCACGAGATAGATACCGGCCTTCACCATCGCGGCGGCATGCAGATAGCCGCTGACCGGGGTGGGGGCGGCCATCGCGCCGGGCAACCAGAAGTGCAGCGGGACGATCGCCGACTTCGACAGCGCACCGATGAGGACCAGCACGACGGCGACACCGGCGAGCCAGCCGCGAGGTGCGACCTCGATCAGTTCGGACAGGTTGTACGTGCCACTCACCTGGCCGAGGATGATGATGCCGACGAGCATCGCCAGACCACCCGCGGTCGTGACGAGCAGCGCCTGCGTCGCGGCGCGGCGGCTCGAGGCGCGTTCGGCGTAATGCCCGACCAGCAGGAACGACAGGACCGTCGTCAGTTCCCAGAAGATGTACAGCAGCAACATGTTGTCGCTCGCGACGAGCCCGAACATGGCCCCGGCGAATGCCACCATCTCGGCGGCGAAGATGCCGAGACGGGGTTCGTCGTCGGTGAAGTAGCGGGCGCAGTAGACCAGGATCAGCGTGCCGATGCCCAGCACCAGCACCGACATGATCGCGGCGAGCGGATCGAACCAGAAGTCGAGGTCCATCGACAGGCCCGGAGCCCATTCGACGGACACGGTCTGCACCGTGCCCCAGTTCGCGATCACCCATCCGAGTGACACCAGCGGGACGAGGGAGAGGGGATAGAAACCGTTGCGGCCGAACTGGCGCACCACAAGCGGAGCCAGAACGGCGGCAACGGCATGGGCGAGCAGAACAGCAAGCAAAAGGCACTCCGTCGGGGGTCAGCGGGCGGCGGGGTGTCGGAACGAAACGAACCGAGTCGTGTAGACCGTTCGCTTAGCTAGCGAACTGGGCTACGTGTACATCCTACTGGGTCGGTTATTCGGACCCACAATCGCGGCAAATCGGACTAATGGGGCGCATTGTGTTATGGGCACGTGCCCGGACTGATCTATCTTGGGTCGGTGCCAGCCGAGATCCGAACCGCCGCGCTCGCCCACATCCGTGACCGCAAACTCCTCCAGACGCGTTCGGCGGGGAAGACCGCGTTCTACATGGCAGGCGGCAAGATCGACCCGGGCGAGAACGCCGAACAGGCTCTGCACCGCGAGATCCGGGAGGAACTCGACGCCGGAATCGTCGACGGGACGCTCGAACGCCTGGGGGTCTTCGAGGCGCCCGCGTACGGACATCCCGAGGGCACGGACCTGCACATTACCTGCTTTCTCGCCGAACTGAGCACCGAGCCGCGGCCGACGAGCGAGATCGCCGAACTGCGGTACTTCACCGTCGACGAATACGCGGCGATGCCGGACGTCGCGCCCGGCTCGATGCTCGTGTTCCGCCGGCTGCAGTCGCTCGGCCTCCTCGACTAGGTGAGTGGCGCGGTGCCCTCCGGTGCACCGTGGCGCTCACGTAGCGAGTAGACGCAGAACGCGACGACGAGCAGCATCGCGACACCGGCGAGATGGTCGGACGCGGCGGTCGAGGCCGGCGACGACGGCAGGCGGTGTTCGCTGGGCGCACCCGAGTAGACCACCCGGCTGCGGGGAACCGTGGTCGCCGCGACGAACACCAGCGACGCGAACGGCAGCGCCAGACCGAGCACCGCGACCGGCGCAGAACCCGGCAGCGCGGAGGCGAGCGCGAAACCCGTCCCGCCGCCCAGGACCCCCAGCCGGAGCAGGAGCGCGACGCCGTCGTTGCCGAAGTCCGGCGAGATGGTGGCGACCAGCGGAACGACGGCGGCGACACACAGACCCCACCCGGGCCGTCGCCGCTTCGGCGGAACCCTGACCGCCACCGCCATTCCCGCGGCGACGGTGACGACGCCGACCGCCAGCAACGCCGGCGCGGGCGTCGTCACCCGGGGGGTCCGGAGGTCGTCGAGGACGAGCACGGCCGCGGCGGTGGCCCCGGTCGCCGCGAGGAGGAAGTGTCCGTCGATCCCGGGGAGCCGTCGCCCGATCAGCACGGTCACCCCCAGGATCACAGCGAGCGAGAACGCCACGATCAGCCAGACCGTCAGGGGTTCGCCGAATTCCTGATCGTCGATCCACGCCCCGAGCAGCCGGTTGAGCAGGGCGAGTCCCAGGGCTCCGACCAGCGCGGTCAGCAGGGTCTTCCGTTCGGGGCGTTGCACCCGGAACTGCGACCGCGCCAGCACCGCCGACGCGAGCGCGAGCACGAGAACTCCGATCAGCAGCCACTGCGGAGGTTCGCCGATCGCCGAGGTGCTCATGCTTGCGGGTTCGACATACGCGGTATCGCCGCGCGGCAGTTTCTGCACGCTCGCGAGGAGGAATGCGCCCGCCACCCCGAGAGTCAGCGCCAGCTGCGAAGCCCAGCGACCCCACACCGCGGCGACCGCCGCGCCCAGCAGGAACCCGGCAGTCGCGGTCTTGGCGAAGTGCAGGGCGATCAACGTGTCGACGCCGCCGGCGCCGGGCACCGCCCAGCGCGCGCCGATCAGGACGACCGCGCACACCGCGGCCAGGAGCCACGACACCCGCCGGGAGCCCGACCGTTGCAGACCGCCCACCGCGATGACGGCGAGAACCAGGGCCACCACCACACCCGTCGGCTGGCTGCTGATCCACCGGTCGATCTCGCGATCGGAGGCGTTGATCGTCCAGGCCCGGTTACGGGGATTGGTGAGGACGAACCCGGCCAGTGCGCCGGACGCGAGCGCAGCCGCGGCCGACAGGGGTTCCCGGAAGTCCATTTGCCCACGGTACTCGAGCGGGTAGGAATGGAAATGGCGAACCCGGCGTTGGCAACGAAGGCGTGCCCGAGAACGACTCCGATCGAATACACCCGAGGCGAGGAGCCCCCTATGACGTCGATCAACGAGAAGGCCACCACCCTGCTGGAGCTGCACCGGCCCGGCAACCCCGTCATCCTGCCCACCGTGTGGGATGCGTGGTCCGCGAATCTGGCTGTGTCCGCCGGGTTTCAGGCACTGACGGTGGGAAGCCACCCGGTGTCCGACTCGATCGGCAAGCCCGACAACGAGGGGATCACGTTCGACGAGCTGCTGCACCGCATCTCGCAGATCACCGCCGCGGTGGAGCTGCCGCTGTCGGTCGACATCGAATCCGGATACGGGCTCGACCCCACCCGGCTGATCGAGGGTCTGATCGGTGCGGGCGCGGTGGGTCTGAACATCGAGGACACGGTCCACAGCGAGGGCGGACGCCTCCGTGAGCCGCAGGAGCACGCCGACTTCGTCGGAGGGTTGCGGCAGGCCGCCGACGCCGCCGGGGTCCATGTGGTCGTGAACGCGCGGACCGATCTGTTCGTGAAGCAGGTGGGCGACGAGTCCGACCGTGTCGACCGCGCGATCGCGCGCCTGAAGCTCGCCGCCGAGGCCGGAGCCGACGTGCTCTACCCCGTCGGCCGTCACGACGACGCCACCCAGAAGCGGCTCACGTCGGAGCTTCCGCTGCCCGTCAACGCGATCGGGCTGCCCGATCAGGACGATCCGGCGAGCTTCGGACCGCTCGGCGTCGCGCGGGTGAGTTTCGGCCCGTTCTTCCAGGCCGCGCTCGCCGCACACGCGGCCACCCTGCTCGGCCGCTGGTCCTGACCCGTGAGTACTTGTTAACCGCCGGCGGTTAACAAGTACTCACGGGCGCGACAGCGCATAGGCCTTCAGGTGCGCCACTTGCTCGGGATCGAGTGAGGGGCGCACCTTTTCGCGTGCCTCGGCCACGTCGGCCGCGGTGACGTCGGCGGCGTCGATGTTCCGGCGCATCGCGGCCAGCGCGGCTTCCCGCAGCAACGCCGAGCAGTCGGCGGCCGAGTAGCCGTCGAGATCGTCCGCCAGAGCGTTCAGGTCGACGTCGTCGGCGAGCGGGACCGCCTTCCCGGACGTCCGGAGGATCGCGCGGCGGGCGTCGCCGTCCGGCGGCGGCACGAACACCAGCCGCTCCAGGCGGCCGGGGCGCAGCAACGCCGGGTCGATGAGATCGGGCCGGTTGGTGGCGCCGACGACCACCACGTCGCGCAGCGGTTCGACGCCGTCGAGTTCGGTGAGCAGCGCGGCGACCACCCGATCGGCCACCCCGGAATCGGAACTCTGGCCGCGCCGCGGCGCGAGCGCGTCCACCTCGTCGAGGAAGATCAGCGACGGGGCCGAATCCCGTGCCCGCTGGAACAGTTCGCGGACCGCCTTCTCGGACGCGCCCACCCACTTGTCCATCAGCTCGGCGCCCTTGACGGCGTGCACACTCAGATGTCCCGAACTGGCCAGTGCCCGAACGAGGTACGTCTTGCCGCAGCCGGGCGGGCCGTAGAGCAGCACGCCGCGCGGCGGATCGACACCCAGCCGGGCGAACGAATCCGGGTGCTGCAACGGCCACAGCACCGCCTCCGTCAGCGCCTGCTTGGTCTCCACCATGTCCCCGACGTCGTCGAGGGTGAGGCTGCCGATCGCGAGTTCCTCGCTGCCCGACCGCGACAGCGGGCGGATGACGTCGAGTGCGCCGAGGAGGTCGTCCTGGGTGAGCGCCGGCTCGACGGGTTTCCTGGCCGCGCGGGACGCGGCCCGCAGGGCGGCTTCCCGGCACAGCGCGGCGAGGTCGGCGACGACGAACCCCGGTGTGCGGGCCGCGATCGCGTCGAGGGCGATGCCGTCGCTGGGGACCTTCCGCAGGAGCAGTTCCAGCAGGGCCCGGCGGGTGGAGCCGTCGGGCAGGGTGAGGGCGAGTTCGCGGTCGCACAGGTCCTGCCCGCGCAACCGGGTGTCGACCGACTCCGGGTGCGCCGACGTCGCGACGAACGCGACCCCGACGGTCTCGACCGCGTGGCGGAGCTGTTCGATGATCAGCGCCGACACCGGCTCCGGGGTGGACGGCAGCAGGGCGTCGATGTCGGTGATCAACAGGACGCCGCCGCTGCGGATCGCCTCGACGGCCGCGGTGACCCGCTGCAGCCGGGATCCTGCCTCGAGCGCGCCGGCACTCGGCCCGTCGAGTTCGACCACCCGCCGGGACGCGAGAACCGCACGGGCGAGCGTCGCCTTCCCGACACCGGCGGGCCCGGTCACGAGGACGCCCAGATGGGGCGAGGCCCCGAGCGTGCGGAGCAGTTCGGGTTCGTCGAGTGCCAACCCGAGCCACTCGGTGAGTTTGGCGGCCTGGGTGTGGGCGCCGACCAGGTCCTCGACCGGGACCGGGGGCACCTCCTCGGCGGGCCGGACCGGCGGTGCGGGCAGGCGGGACGGCGGCGAGGTCACCGTCGCACGCACACCCTCACCCCACCCGACCGCGGTGTTGGGCTGCACGCTCACCGGACCACCGGCCGGGTCGACCCCGGTCACGGTGAGCAGTTCGGACGTCCAGGCGACACCGAACGTCCGGGACAGGGCCTGTGTCGCGGGGGCGGTGCTGGTTCCGGGGCCCAGGTCGCGGGGCAGCAGCGACACCGTGTCGCCGACCGTGAGGACCTTGCCGAGCAGGGCGTGACGCAGGGTGACGTCGGAGACGGAGTTGACGGCCAGATTGGAGCCGCTGACCGTCACCGTCTTCCCGCCGTACACCGTCACCGGTGTCACGACGACCGTGCTGTTCTCGGACAGCCCGGCGTTGGACAGCGTCACGTCGTCGAGGAGCGCGGTGCCGGTGGGGGTTCCGGCAGGCGCGCGACCGGCCACGGCGGCGGTGCGGCGCGCACCGATCAGGGCGATTGCGTCCCACTCGCGCAGACCGAGCGCGGCCAGGGCTTCCGGATGCAACCGGACCACGCCGCGCCGGGTGTCGGCGGCCGAGGTGTTCAGTCGGACTGTGAGCGCGAGTTCCGGTGAGGTCACGCCGTCGAGCCTACGTGCGGGAGCGACCTACCGGGCCCGGGGACGGCGCAGTCCGAGCCGTGCCGCGGACCGCCTGCCGCGGGCGTCGGGCTGACGCCGGATGGCCCGCCGCTCGGACGGCTTGATGTCCCACGTCTCGGGCCGCGCGGCCACCCACCGCTTCGAGTGGACGGCGAACGGAATGTGCCCGAGGTACACCGCGACGAGGACGATCAGCAGGATGTACGGGTAGGTGACGAGGGCCGCCGCCGCGAGCGCCACGAGGACGAGCAGACCGGCCGCCATGTGCGGGGGCACGGACACCGTCTTCAGTGCGAGCGTGGGGATCCGGCTGACGATCAGCGCCGCGGAGAACACGGTCCATGCGACGACGACGGGATACGACGACCACCAGCCGTCGCCCCACTGCGCGGCGGCGGCCAGGGGGGCCAGCGCGACCAGCGCACCCGCCGGCGCCGGGACACCCGTGAAGTACTCGTTGGCGTAACCCGGAATGTCGTCCTCGTCGAGGAGCGTGTTGAACCGGGCCAGCCGCAGCACGATGCTCACCGCGTAGATCAGGGCGATGATCCAGCCGAAACTCTGGCCGTCCAGCAGCGTGACGTAGAGGACGAGAGCCGGGGCGACGCCGAACGAGATGGAATCGGCGAGCGAATCCAGTTCGGCGCCCATCTTGCTGGTGGCGTCGAGCAGTCGCGCGATCCGCCCGTCGAGCGAGTCGAGGACCGCGGCGGCGCCGATCATGGCCAGTGCCGTTCCCAGATCCTCGTCCAGCGCGAACTTGACGGCGGACAGTCCCGCACACAGCGCGAGGATCGTGACGACACTCGGCAGGAGCCGCACCGCCTGCTGGGGTCGTCCCCTCCGCTGTTTCTTCGCGTTCGCGATCACGGCAGTTGAGCGATGACGGTCTCGGCGCCGATCGTCCGCTGTCCCCGCTCGGCGAGCAGCGTGGTGCCGGCCGGGAAGTACGTGTCGACGCGGGAGCCGAACCGGATCAGGCCGTACGTGTCACCGATCGGGAGGGTGTCGCCGACCTTGGCGTCGCAGACGATCCGGCGGGCGAGCAGACCGGCGATCTGGACGACGGCGACGTCGTGGCCCTCCGCGGTGTGCAGCAGCATGCTGTTGCGTTCGTTGACCTCGCTGGCGTCGGCGAGGTCGGCGGAGAGGAACTTGCCCGGCCGGTGGACGACCTTTTTCACTTCGCCGCCGACGGGGCTGCGCTGGACGTGCACGTCCAGCACCGACAGGAAGATGCTGACCCGGGGGAGCGGTTCGGTTCCCATGTCGAGTTCGGACGGCGGGACCGCGGAGTCGACGAGCGCGACCTCACCGTCGGCGGGTGCGACTGCGACGCCGACACGGTTCGGCGGAACGCGGTGCGGATGCCGGAAGAAGGCGGCGCAGGCAGCGGCGGAGGTCAGTGCTCCGCGACGGACCCATTTGCGGTTGCGGCCGAGGACGGCCACGCCGAGTGGTGCGAGGACGAAGGGCAGCCCGGCCGGATGCAGGGGCGGAACTGCTCCGCGGACGAGGTCGACGATGTGCCCGACGCTCGTGGCTTGCGGGGTTCCGGGGGGTGTGGGCTTGCGTGCCACGGGCTCCTCTAACTGTGTTCGGACGGACGTGCTGCCTGCGCGCCATCGCGCCGCACCCACAGGTTACGTGAGCGCTTCCGGCTGCAACGGCATCAGGAGAGAGTACGCACTCGCGGGGTCCGATGTGTGAACGGATCGTGGCCGGATGGCGAGGGGCGTGATGGGCCCACCGACCCGGAACGTCAATTGCGCGCCGGGCAGCGCGTCGACCGCTTCGAGCAGAAAACCGGCGTTCACCTGCACATGGAAGCGGACGGGCCGCTCGGTGCCCGGGTGGCCGACGACGATCTCGCCCGACTCGAGAACCCCCAGATCCACCCGGTCACCCGCGTCGGCCAGGAGTACCCGCAGGGCCGCCGAGGAGAAGGTGTGTTCGATTCCCGGGTCGCGGGGCGACAGGCTGCGATGGTCGGGGAAGGCGCCGTCGACGAGACCGGTGGTGAGCTGTTCGCGGCCGCAGCGGAGGCTGACCGAGTCGGCTCCCACGACGACGGTCACCGTGTCGTGGCGCCGCAGCAACCCGGCAGCGTCGTCCAGGAACGTGCACGGGACGACCACGGAGATCGGCTGGTCCGGCGGTTCGAGCACGGTCGCCGTTCCGACGGCCAGCCGGTAGCGGTCGGTGGTGACGAGCCGCAGCACGTCGTGGTCCGCCTCGAAGAGGCAGCCGCGCAGCACCGGGAACTCCGAGTCGGCGTCGGCGGCGAACCGCACCGCCCCGACCGCGGCGCGGAGGTCGGCGGTGCGGAGGACAACCGTCCGCGTCCGGTCCGCTCGGGCGTCGAGCAGGCGGTGAATCCGCGTCAGTTCACGGCGGGCGTCGTCCAGCCCCTGCTCCAGCCGGCCGAGGTGCCGGTCGAGAAGTCCGTGGGCGTCGGTGCCGCTCAGCACGGCCGCCATCTCCTTCACCGGCATCCCCACCCGGCGCATCGCGGCGACGAGGACGGCGGCGTCCACCTGCCGGTCGGTGTACCAGCGGTAACCGGTGCGCGGGTCGACCGCGTGCGGGGTGAGCACCCCGGCCTTGTCGTAGAACCGCAGTGCGCTGACCGACAGACCGGACGCGCGAGCGAGTTCACCGATGCTGAGCACGGCGTCCACTCTGCCCCGGCGGTCCGACAGTCACGTCCAGTTCGGCGCGGAGCCGGGTGACGGCGCCGCGGATCATCCGTCCGTAGCCGTCGTCGGCGAGGTGGTCGCAGCTCTGCGCTGCCCGATCGAGATGGTGGCGCGCCTCGGACGACTGGCCGAGGGCGTGATGAGCGGCCGCCACGTTGAGGTGCAGCGACGGGTAGAAACCCGCGACCGACAGCGACGAGTGATGTTCCCGCGCCCGGTCGTCGGTCAGCGAGTCGGCGGCGCCGAGGGCTCGCAGGTCCCAGCGCAACTCCTCGGCGGGGTCGGTCTGGACGTCCGCCATGTAGTGGGCCAGCGTGACGACGTGCAGCGGGTCCGGCGTGGTGTCGCCGGACCCCTGGAGGGCGTCCCACACCTCGTCGAAGATGCGCCGGGCGCCCTCCCGGTCACCCGCCACTGCCCGTTCCTGCCCCTGCGAGATCCTCGCCATGACGGCGTCCGGTGTGTCCATGCGGACCACGCTGAGGCCTCGACCAGGTCGAGGGTCAACCCGGCTACTTGCCCTCGGCCGCCGACTTGATCCGGGCGAGGGTGGTGTTCATGCCGTTGACGAGGTCGACCTCGAAGTCTTCGTTGCCGCCGAGGACGGTCTTGACGAGGAACTGCGACACCTTGGACGTGCCGGTCGGGGCTTCGCGGCGCTCGATGACCTTGGTCCCGCTTGCGGTCGGCTCGAGTTCGTACGACCAGATCGTGCGGTTCTCGAGGATCCGGAAGGCGATGGCCTTGTTGGGCTGGAACTTCACGACCTTCGACGTGGTCGGCCACACGAGGAAGCCCTTGCGGTTGATGTTGACGGTTTTCGTGCCCTCTTCGACGACGCCGCCGAGGACGCGCATCTTGCGGCACTGGGGGCTCCATTCGCCCATCCGCTTCAGATCCGAGACGACCGCCCACACGTCTTGCGGGGTCGCGTCGATGTCGATGCTTGCTTCGAGGGTGGTTGCCATCGGCTGTCTCCAGTCAGGGAAGGTGGTACGTAAGGTAACAATTACTTTTGCGTCATGGTAGGCCCTGTGGCCGGAGAGCTGTGCGGTAGGTCACTGAAACGTGGCCCGGCCTGCAGTTTTCCAGCACTTCCGCGCGCCTCATCGAAACCGTGTAACCAAAGGGGCACGATTGGCGATGAGTCAATAGTGCGACGAACTGTCGCCGATGCAATGGCGCAAATTGGAAAGTTGTCGAGTCGGTGTTCGGAAGTGATCGGTAGTGAATGTTCATTCGATCCTGCGGTGGGACCGCAGCCCTCTCCCTCTACTCGAATCAGCCCGATTGCAAGGACGTCCGTCCTCGTGGCCGAGTGAAAAACTCGAACGTCTGATGACGCCACGCGAAATCGAGGAAGCTCTACGCGGCCGGTTGTAGACACGGTCGAGGCTCCCGCAATCCCGTCACTCTCCGCCCGGACGCGGGGGAGACTGGGGTTGTGGGAGCCGAAGAGTGTGTCGTGGTCGGAACCGGTGCGGTCTCCGCCGAAGAAGTGATCCGGGTGGCGCGCCACGGCGCGCCCGTGCGGATCTCGCGCGACGCGATGTCGGCGATGGCGGAGACCCGCAAGCGCATCGAGGCGCTGGCCGCGGACCCGAAGCCCGTCTACGGCATCTCGACGGGGTTCGGGGCCCTCGCCACAAGGCACATTCCCTCTGCCCTGCGCGCGCAACTGCAGCGCAGTCTCGTCCGCTCGCACGCCGCCGGAAACGGGCCCGAGGTGGAACGCGAGGTGGTGCGCGCTCTGATGCTGCTCCGACTGTCGACCCTCGCCACCGGCAGGACCGGCGCCCGGCCGGAAGTCGCGCAGGTCTACGCCTCGCTGCTGTCGGCGGGGATCACTCCGGTGGTGCACGAGTACGGCAGCCTCGGGTGCTCCGGTGATCTGGCGCCGCTGGCCCACGTCGCGCTCGCGGTGATCGGCGAGGGCACGGTGCGGGACGCGGACGGCGCCCTCATGCCGGCCGCGGCAGCGTTGTCCTCGGCCGGGATCGTGCCGGTGGTCCTCGAGGAGAAGGAGGGTCTCGCCCTCATCAACGGCACCGACGGAATGCTCGGCATGCTGGTGCTGGCGTGCGAGGACCTGCACGCGCTCCTGCGGCTGGCCGACGTCACGGCGGCGATGAGCGTCGAGGGGCTGCTCGGCACCGACAAGGTGTTCGCCCCCGACCTGCAGGCGCTGCGGCCCCACCCCGGCCAGGCCCGCGCCGCCGCGAACATGGTCCGCCTGCTCGCCGGCTCCGAGATCGTGCAGAGCCACGCCAACCCGAGTTGCACCGTGGTGCAGGACGCCTACTCGTTGCGGTGCGCGCCGCAGGTCGCGGGCGCCGCGCGGGACACGCTCGCGCACGCCGAGCGGGTGGCGTCGTGGGAACTGGCGAGCGCCGTCGACAACCCGGTGGTCACGCTCGACGGCCGGGTGGAGTCGAACGGCAATTTCCACGGGGCGCCGGTCGGGTACGTCCTGGACTTCCTGGCCATCGTCGTCGCGGACGTCGCGAGCATGAGCGAGCGCCGCACCGACCGGTTCCTCGACGTCGCCCGCAACCACGGGCTGCCGCCGTTCCTGGCCGACGATCCGGGGGTGGACAGCGGCCACATGATCGCCCAGTACACGCAGGCCGCGATCGTGTCGGAACTGAAGCGGCTGGCGGCGCCGGCGAGTGTCGACTCGATTCCGTCGTCGGCGATGCAGGAGGACCACGTGTCGATGGGGTGGTCCGCCGCCCGGAAGCTGCGCCGGGCGATCGACGGGCTCACCCGGGTCCTCGCCGTCGAGGCGCTGACGGCCGCTCGCGCGCTCGACCTGCGGGCCCCGCTCGCACCGTCACCGGCGACGGGGGCGGTGCGGGACACGATCCGCGAGCACGTCGCCGGACCGGGAACCGACCGTCACCTCGCGCCGGAGATCGAGGCCGCGGTCGCCCTCGCCGCCTCCGGTGCGCTGGTCGCGAGCGCGGAGGCGGTGGTGGGGCGGCTGGACTGACGGAGTTGATCCGTGAGTCTTTCGGCGCAGACCCGGTCCTTGAGGTCCGGGATAGCTGATCTGGTTGTGTCGGACCCTGGGGTTAGTGTCTTCGGTCATGGTGGGGAGGGGGGTGAGGCGGGCGTTCAAGTTTCGTTTCTATCCGACTGCGGTGCAGGCGGAACAGCTTGCTCGGACGTTCGGGTGCACCCGGTATGTCTACAACCGGGCGTTGGCCGAGCGCTCGCGTGCCTGGTCGCAGGAGCAGCGACGGGTCACCTACGCGGACACCTCGAAGATGCTCACCGGATGGAAACGCGATGTCGAGACGGAGTGGTTGGCGGAGCCGTCGAAGGGGCCGCTGCAGGAGTCGCTGCGGCAGTTGCAGGGTGCGTTCGAGAAGTTCTGGCGCAAGCAGACCCGCTACCCACAGTTCAAGAAGAAGGGCCAGTCGAAGGAGTCGGCGACCTACTACTCGAACTGCTTCACCTACCGCGGCGGGCAGATCCGGTTGGCCAAGCAGACCGAACCCCTGGACATTCGGTGGTCGAGGCCACTACCGGAGGGGGCGGTGCCGTCGCAGGTGACGGTGTCGCGCAATGCCCGCGGTCAGTACCACATCTCGATCCTCGTCGAGGACACGATCAGCGAACTCGAGCCGGCCGATCGGGTGGTCGGGCTCGACGCCGGGATCACCAGCCTCTACACACTCTCGACGGGGGAGAAGATCACCAACCCGCGACACGAGCGCACGGATCGTGAGCGGCTGGCGAAGGCGCAGCGGGCACTGGCCAAGAAGCAGAAGGGGTCCCGGAACCGGGCCAAGGCCCGACTGAAGGTCGCGAAGATTCATGGCCGGATCGCTGATCGGCGTCGCGATTATCTGCACACACTCTCCACTCGACTGGTGCGCGAAAATCAAGTGATCGCCATCGAGGATCTGAGTGTGCGGAACATGGTCAAGAATCGGTCGTTGTCTCGGGCGATCTCGGATGCGGGGTGGTCCGAGTTCCGGTCGATGCTCGAGTACAAGGCCGACTGGTACGGGCGGCGGGTGGTGG